>JAWVFZ010000254.1:0-13445 GCA_033855555.1 Solirubrobacteraceae bacterium | reverse complement strand
TCGGTGACCAGCCGCACCCCGTGGGCCTCGACCGCGGCGGCGACCTCCCTGCTGAGCAGGAGCAGCAGCAGCTCGCGGTCCACCTCGGCAGTCGCCTCGGCGACGGCCGCGGCAAGCTCCGGGTCCGCCGAGCACATCGCGTAGAGGGCGCCGTGCGGCTTGACGTGCCCCAGGCGCCCGCCCTCGGCCTCGACGAAGGCCTTCAGAGCGCCGATCTGGTAGGTGGCGTAGTCGCGCACGTCGCCGGCGGCGACCGCCATGCGACGGCGGCCGAAGCCCAGCAGGTCGGGAAGGCCCACGTGCGCGCCGATCTGCACGTCGTGCTCCACGGCGGCGTGCACCGTGGCGCGCATCGTCGCCGGGTCGCCGGCGTGGAAGCCGCAGGCGATGCTGGCTGACGTGATGTACGGCATCAGTCCCTCGTCGTCGCCGAGCTTCCAGCGGCCGAAGCTCTCGCCCATGTCGACGTTGATGTCGAGCATCGTCACTCTGGTCACCTCACACCGTGCCCGGCGGGCACCCGTGGCGGCGCCGGTGGCTGTGGCTCATGCGACTCGCGCCGCGCCGCCGCGTAGAACTGCGGGCCGGTGGCACAGGACGCGCAGATCGCGCGATGGGCGCCGGACGGATCGCGGTCCATCTCGCGCGCCAGGTAGAACCTGTCGCACCTGTGGCAGCGGATCCTGGTCTCCCACGGGTCCTCGACCTCCGCCATCGGGTCGTGCGGGCGCGCCATCGAGAACCAGGATGGGCGCGCCGCCATCGACGCGACGGTGTAGACGCCGAAGGCGATGGCGAAGACCAGCGGCAGACCCCAGGTCTCCCAGAACTGGCTGGTGGTCGTGTCGCTGACCTTGAGGATCACGCCTGTGGCGGTGGCCAGGACCCACGCGGCGATGCCGCCCGGGTTGAACGCCGGCACGCGTCCGGGCCGGAACTCCAGGCCCTCGAGCCTGAGCTGATGGCTGCGCAGGTAGTTGACGTGCGCCAGGGCGACGGCGACCCACGCGACGATCGCGATCCCCTGGTAGTTCAGCGCGTCGAGCACCCAGCTGAAGACGTTGGTGAGCATCAGCACGTAGCCGACGACGACCGTGAACACCACCCAGAAGGTTCGCTGCAACCTGATGTTGAAGATGCGCGAGAAGAAGCTCTCGAAGTTCGTCGACGCCAGGTAGAGGTTCACCGTGTTGATGCGCGTCTGGGTGATCGCGATCAGCGCCAGCCCGAGCACGCCCGTCAGGTTCACGATCGAGACCGGCAGCGCGCTCTCCCGCCCGGCCAGCTCCGTGAAGCTGATGCCGAAGGTCGACACGAGCAGGATGCCCACCAGCCCGTTGACCAGGAAGGTGATCAGGTAGTACAGCCACCCGAACGTGATCAGGGTGTGGTAGCCGTCGTCGGCCCTGCGCCCCAGGCGGGCGAAGTCCATGGTGAACATCATCAGGATCCAGACGCCCATGTAGGCCGTGAACGCCTGCAGCCAGGGGAGCGTCGTCCCGGGCGCCGCCTTGGTGCCCGGCAGGAAGCCGTGGTAGCCCTTGCTCGACAGCGCCCAGACGACCACCCCCACCAGCGCCACCGTGTAGAACGGCAACAGGAAGCCGTTGAGGCGATCCAGCCAGCTCCGCACCCCGCGCCAGACGAGTGGGGCGGTGCCCAGGATCACGATCGCGTACCACAGCTTGATCGGTCCGCCGATCAGCGTCTGCGCCGCGACCGACACGACGGAGCCCTCGAACACGAGGTAGTACGTCGCGGTGGCGGCGAAGATGAGAGTCGCGATCGCCGCCCCGACAAACCCGAACATGCTGCGCGAGAAGAGCGCCACGGTGAGCCCGCTTCTCGACGCGACGCGCAGGATCACGGCGTTGACGAGCGTGTAGGCGATGACGGTGAGGACGATGCCGATGATCGCGTTGACCGTCCCGTAGGCGAGGGCGATGAACGCCGCGAAGTACATGTAGAAGAACGCGGTCGCGACGGCGTACCAGGCCATCGTCAGCCGGAAGCGATCCATCCGCCAGGTTCGCGGGACCACGTGGAGCGAGTAGTCCTCCGTCGCGGCCTCCTTGACCACGCGTGGGTCGTCGTCGAAGCTGGTCTCCAGGGGTGGCGGGGTGGTGGTGGCGGCCATCTCTCTCCCTCCTTCGCGGCACCACCTGGGCCACTCACTCAGGTCACCGCGGCTTGACCTCTCGACTTCGAGGTTCCCGCTCGATCCGGGCGCTAATCGCCTGCCGCCAAACAGAAGAATGTTCGATCGCCCGGCGGGGGATCACGTGCACATGAGCGCACGCCGGTACCGGAAGGACCGCGACGTGACCGAGGTCCTCACAAGCGCGCGCGAGCAGGTGCTCGGGCGCGGCGACGGCCTCGACGAGGAGCAGACGCTCGAGGTCCTCCGGTTGCCCGACGAGCGGATCGACGAGGCGCTCGCGCTGGCGCATGACGTCCGGATGCGCTGGTGTGGCCCGGCGGTGGAGGTGGAGGGCATCGTGTCCATCAAGACCGGCGGCTGCCCCGAGGATTGCCACTTCTGCGCGCAGTCCGGTCGCTTCCAGACGCCCGTGCGCGCCACCCGGATCGATATCCCGTCGCTGGTCGAGGCCGCACGTCAGACGGCGGCCACCAGCGCGACCGAGTTCTGCATCGTGGCGGCGGTCCGCGGGCCCGACGCCCGGCTGATGTCGCAGGTGCGCGGCGCCATCGCCGCGATCCGCGAGTCCGTCGACATCAACATCGCCTGCTCGCTGGGCATCCTGACCCCGGCACAGGCCGAAGAGCTCGCCGAGTTGGGCGTCCACCGCTACAACCACAACCTGGAGACGGCGCGGTCCTACTTCCCCCTCGTCGTGACCTCGCACACCTGGGAAGAGCGGTGGGAGACGCTCATGCTCGTCCGCGAGCATGGGATGGAGATGTGCTGCGGCGCGATCATCGGGATGGGCGAGACCATCGAGCAGCGCGCTGAACTCGCGGCGCAGCTCGGCGCGCTGAGCCCCGACGAGGTGCCGCTCAACTTCCTCGACCCGCGGCCGGGTACGCCATTCGCGCATCTCGACGTCGTCGATGCCCGTGACGCGCTGCGCACGGTTGCGGCCTTCCGGCTGGCACTCCCGCGCACGGTCCTGCGCTTCGCGGGCGGGCGCGAGCTGACGCTCGGTGATCTCGGGGCTCGGCAGGGCATGCTCGGCGGCATCAACGCCATCATCGTCGGCAACTACCTCACGACTCTGGGTCGCGACCCGCGCGAGGACCTCGATCTGCTGCAGGAGCTCTCGATGCCGGTGAAGGAGCTCTCGAAGACGCTGTGACCGACGGCGGCAGCAGCCCCGATGGCAGCGGCGCCCAAGCCTTCTGCTCCGGCTGCGGCGAGCTGGTCACCCACAGCGATCATGCACTGTGCAGGCGCCGCGAGCGGGCGACCGACCCGCCGCGGTTCTGCACCGACTGCGGACGCAAGCTGGTGGTGCAGGTGCTCCCCATCGGCTGGACGGCACGGTGCGTGAGATGCACGGCGCTGTAGACGACGGCCTCGCCGACGCCCTGGAGGAGCTCCGCGCGCAGGGCCTGTACCGCGAGCTGAGGCTCGTCGAGAGCGCTCAGGGGCCGCGCGTTCGCCTCGATGGGCGCGAGGTCCTGCTTCTGTGCTCGAACGACTACCTCGGCCTCGCGGGGCATCCGAAGTTGCGCACGGCGGCGGCGGAGGCCGCCGTCCGGTGGGGCGCCGGCGCGGGGGCGTCGCGTCTTGTGTCGGGCAACATGGCGCCGCACGCCGAGATCGAGGAGGAACTCGCGGCGTTCAAGGGCTATGAGCGGTGCGTCCTGTTCGGCTCCGGCTATCTCGCCAACACAGGCGTCATCGCCGCGCTCGCGGGGCGAGGCGACGTGGTCCTCTCCGACGAGCGCAACCACGCGTCGATCATCGACGGCTGTCGCCTGTCACGAGCCGAGACCATCATCTACGCGCACGCCGAGCTCGACGCGCTCGAGCACGGGCTGCGCCGAAGCGCCGGCCGCCGCGCGCTGATCGTCACCGACGGCGTCTTCTCCATGGACGGCGATCTGGCGCCGCTCGTAGGGATTGTGGAGCTCGCGCGCCGCCACGGCGCCCGGGTGCTCGTCGACGAAGCGCATGCCACCGGCGTCGTGGGACCGGGCGGCCGCGGACTGGTCGCCGCGCTGGGCCTCGAAGCCGAGGTCGACATCGTCGTTGGGACGCTCGGCAAGGCGCTGGGCAGCTACGGCGCATTCGCGTGCTGTGACGCCACCCTTGCGGAGTTCCTGGTCAACCACGCCCGAACGCTGATCTTCTCCACCGCGCTCCCGCCCGCGACGGTGGCCGCAGCGCTCGCCGGTCTACGTCTGCTTCGGGATGAGCCCGAACGCGTCACGCGCCTATGGCGCAACGCCCGCACGCTTCGAGGCGAGCTCGCGCGGCAGGGATTCGCGGTCGAGGTGTCCGACATGCCGATCGTCCCGCTCGTCATCGGGGAGGCCGCGAGGGCCATGTCGGTCTGCCGGCAGGCCCTCGCCCTCGGGGTCTTCGCCCAGGCGATCCGGCCGCCCACCGTGCCTCCGGGCACGTCGCGCCTGCGCGCTGTCCCCACGGCGAGCCATTCACCGCGCGACATGCAGGACGCTGCTCGGGTCTTCGCAGCCGCCGCAGATCGCGACTGACACACCACCGGGGTGGCCTTAGACTCGACGCTCGGAGCTTGCCGTGCCTGATCCCCTCACTGATCTGGCCGGCCTGAGGGTCGGTGCCGAGGTCTTGCTCGCCGCAGTGCTGGAGGCGGCGCAGGCGATCTGGGTTGTGGATCGGAGTGGCGTGATCCGGTTCGCCAGCCCGGCTGCGGTCGCGGCGCTTGGGTATGACAGCGCGGACGAGCTATTGGGGCGCCGCAGCTACCCGATGCTGGCGCCGCAGGCGACGGGTGAGAAGGTCGCCAGCGATCTGGAGTGGTTCGTTCGGCGCGACGGCTCGAGGTTTCCCGTCTCCTATGTCTCGGTGCCGATCGAGCTGCCCGATGGCCGCGGCGCCGTCGTGGCATTCACGGACATCGAGGACCGGGTGCGCGCCGCGCAGGTGGTGCGCGAGCGCGATGCGGTGCTGGGAGCACGCGAGGACTCGCTGCGGCGGGTCGCGACGCTGGTGGCCGGCGGGGCGGCGTCGGGGGACGTGTTCGCCGCGATCGCCAGGGAGGTCGGGCACGTCGTCGGCCTGCCGCTCGTGCTGGTGTGGCGCTTCGACCCAGGGAAGACGACAGCCACCGTGATCGCAGCCTGGAGCGAGGATCCGCATCCCTGGGAGGCCGGTACCCGCTGGCCGGTCGACGGACGGGCGCTCGCGGTCCAGATGCTGGAGACCGGTCGCCCTGCGAGGATCGACGACTACAAGGAAGTCCCCGGCAGGATCGCCGCGGCCAGCCGCAAAACCCGGCTCCGGGGATCCGCCGGCGCCCCGATCATCGTCGACGGCGACATGTGGGGCTGGATGGCGGCCGCCACCGCTCGGGCCCCGTTGCCCGACCACATCGAGGATCGGCTCGCCGAGTTCACCGAGTTGGTCGCCACGGCGATCTCAGGCATCGAGAGCCGAGATCAGCTCGCCCGGCTGGCGGACGAGCAGGCCGCGCTGCGTCGTGTGGCGACGCTGGTGGCGTACGGGACGCGGCCGGAGGAGGTGTTCGCGGCGGTCGCGAACGAGGTCGAACGGCTGCTTTCGGTCGATCTGGCGAATGTGTGCCGTTACGAGTCCGACGGGACGCTCACGTTCGTTGCCAGCGCGAGAGAGCTGGTTCCCGTTGGCAGCCGGTGGCCCATCGAGGGGCAGAGGAACCTCGCCACGCTCGTGTCGGAAGCGGGAGGCCCGGCCCGTATCGACAACTATGCGGATGCAACCGGCGCGCTCGCCGAGGGCATTCGCGAGGAGGGCATCCGCTCGGCGGTCGGGACGCCGATCATCGTCGAGGGCCGCCTGTGGGGCTTGATCGCCGCCGGCGCCAACCAGGAGCAGCCCCTGCCGCCGGATACCGAGGAGCGCCTCTCCTCGTTCACGGCCCTCGTCGCGACGGCGATCGCGAACACCGAAGCGCGAACGGAGGTGGGGAGGCTCGTTGATGAACAGGCCGCGCTGCGGCGCGTAGCGACGCTGGTGGCCGAAGGGGCAGCGCCGTCCGAGGTGTTTCAGACGGTGACCCAGGAGGTCGGCATCCTCTGCGGCGCGGACCTCGCGCGCATGGAGCGCTACGAGACGGGCGACAGCGTGATCGGCGTCGCCGGCTGGAGCCGGGGCGACGCCCCGGGGCTGGCCGTCGGCAAGCGGTTCTCGCTGGAAGGCGCGAGCATCGCCGCGCTGGTCCGGGAGGCGAGCGGTCCCGTTCGCGTGGACAGCTTCGCCGGCGCTCACGGCCCGATCGCGCAGGAGGCAAGGGACTTGGGGATCCGCTCGTCCGTCGGGGGTCCGATCGTTGCCAATGGCCGCCTGTGGGGCGTCATCGCCGCCTCGTCCAAGAGCGCCACGCCGTTTCCTCCCGGCACGGAGTCGCAGATCGCCGAGTTCACGGAGCTCGTGGCGACCGCGATCGTGAACGCCGAAGCGCGGGCGGAGGTGGCGGCGTCGCGCGCGCGGATCGTGGCGGCGACCGACGCGGAGCGCCGCCGCGTGGTGCGCGATCTGCACGACGGCGCGCAGCAGCGGCTGGTGCACACGGTCGTCACGCTGAAGCTGGCACACCGCGCCTTGCAGCACGAGGACACCGAGCTGCCCGCCCTGCTGACCGAGGCGCTCGACAACGCCGAGCAGGCGACGGACGAGCTCCGCGAGCTCGCCCACGGCATCCTTCCGACGGTCCTGACCCAAGGTGGGTTGCGCGCCGGAGTGGACGCGCTGGCTTCGCGGATGCCGGTGCCGGTGGAGATCGACGTGGCCGTGGGCCGGCTTCCTGCCGCGGTTGAGGCGACCGCGTACTTCGTCGTCGCGGAGGCGCTCACCAACGTCGCAAAACACGCTCGCGCCCGACGAGCCGAGGTCACGGCTCGGATCGAAAACGGCACGCTCGCAGTCCACGTGCGCGACGACGGCATCGGAGGCGCCCGGCCCTCCGGCAGTGGGCTCCTCGGGCTGGCAGACAGGCTTGCCGTCCTCGACGGGAAACTCCGGGTCGAGAGCCCGGTCGACGCGGGCACGCTCGTCGCCGCGGGCATCCCCGTCCGCGAGTAGTTGCCCGGCGTGGCGCCAGCGAGCAGGGGGTAGTCCCGCTCCAGAGGAGCAACGTGTCGGAGCCTGTGGATCAGGGGGACTTCCGGCTCTCCGGGGCCGGCCGCCGGCGGCGGCGGCGCCAAGGGCATCGCTCCGCCCGTGGTCGGCGTGGCGCTCTGTTCGCGGCCGCGGTGATCGCACTGCTGGCCGCGGTCGGCGCACTCGCCGTGCAGGCGGTCGACAGGCCCGACTCGCTCATCGGTTGCCGGCTGGCGGCGGAGCGTCCGCACGTGGTGGGCGCCGACTCGTTCGTCTACGCCGCGAACGGCTCCCGGCTCGGGACGGTCCCGGCCAGCCAGAACCGCGAGCCGATCTCGCTGGGGGAGATGTCACATTGGCTGCCGGCGGCGACGGTGGCGATCGAGGACCGCCGCTTCTGGCATCACGGGGCGCTCGATTTCCAGTCGATCATGCGGGCCGCGGTCGCCGATCTCGAGCATCGCGCGTTCGTGCAGGGCGCCTCGACGCTCACCCAGCAGCTCGTCCGCGACCGCTACCTCGCCGGCGAGAGGATGAACCTCGGCCGAAAGCTCAAGGAGGCCTGCCTTGCCGTCCAGCTCGCCCGCGTCTGGTCGAAGCGGCGGATCCTCGAGGCCTATCTGAACACGGTCTATTACGGCCACCACGCGTACGGCGCCGAGGCGGCGTCGCAGACGTACTTCTCACGCCGCGCCCGCGATCTGACGCTCACGCAGGCCGCGGTGCTGGCGGGGCTGCCCCAGGCGCCGTCGGTCTACGACCCGTTCGCCAACCGGGCCGCGGCGCGAACGCGCCGGAACGAGGTGCTGCGCGCGATGCGCGCGACCGGCGTGCTCTCGCTCGAGCGCTACCGCGCCGCGCTCGCGCGGCCCCTCCGCCTCCATCCCAGCGACCGCTACACGCGCGCCCCCACGACTCCGTTCTTCGACCACGTGCTGCGCCAGCTGCGCGCCCGGTACGGCCCGTGGCGGGCGCGCCACGGCGGGCTGCGCATCCACACGACGCTCGACCCGTCGCTCGAGCGCCTCGCGCAGCGCGCGATCGCCGGGTGGCTCCCCGGTTCCATCGGTCCCGGGGCCGCGCTGGTCGCCATCGATCCGCGCACCGGCGCGATCCGCGCGATGGCGGCGAGCGCCCCGGGCCACAAGCGGCTGGAGTTCAACCTCGCCACCCAGTCGCATCGCCAGGCCGGCAGCGCGTTCAAGGTGTTCACGCTGACCACCGCGATCGAGCGCGGGATCCCCCTCGGCTCGGTCTGGCACGGGCCGTCGTCGCTGGCGATCCCCGACCGGCGCTGCCTGACCGGCAACGGACCGTGGGTCGTCCACAACTTCGCCGACGAGACGGCCGGGACGATGACCCTCGCGCAGGCGACGGCGCACTCGGTCAACACGATCTTCGCGCAGGTCGCACTCCAGGTCGGGCCTGATCGGATCGTCGCGATGGCACATCGCCTCGGCATCACGTCCCCGCTCATACCCGTGTGCTCGATCACGCTCGGGCCGGAAGGCGTCTCGCCGCTGGAGATGACCGCGGCCTTCGCGACGCTCGCCGACCACGGCGTACGACATCGCCCGGTGGCACTCAGACGACAGGGATCGCCCGGCCGGCGGGTCCTCAGCCGGCAGGTGGCCGACACGGTCAGCGACGCCCTCGGCGGGGTCGTGAGCGGCGGCACGGGCACGGCCGCGAACATCGGCCGTCCGCAGGCGGGCAAGACCGGTACCGCGGAGAGCTTCAAGGACGCCTGGTTCTGCGGCTATGTGCCCCAGCTCGCCACGTGCGTGTGGGTCGGCTACCCGCAGGCCGAGATCCCGCTGTTGAACATCGACGGCTTCCCGCAGGTCTTCGGCGGCTCGATCCCGGCTCGGATCTGGCACGACTTCATGAGCCCGGCGCTGCGCGGCCAGCCCGCGCTGCCGCTACATCTCGGGCGGCGGCCGTAGTGGGCTTGAGATGTCGCCGGCCGGGTCTACGGCTCTGTGTGGACGACGACGTCCTGCATGTGCGGCTGGGCTTCGCGGATGTCGTCTTCGAGGCGGCTGGCGAGCTCGTGCGCGCCGGGAAGCGTCATTTCTGCGGGCACGGCGACGGAGACGAACACGACCAGGCCGCCGGCGGCGTGCAGCAGTCGCAGCTCTCGCGGCGGGTGGCCGGTGCGCCGGAGCACGAGCTGGGTGACGCGGGCGCGCTGTGTCGCGTCGGGCGCGTCGCCGGCCTCGTCGGGACGGGCGGCGACGGGCTGTTGCAGCGGCGCCCGGTGGGTGTGTACGTCGTCGACGCCGGGCGCGGCGCGCCGTGCCGCGTCGCCGCGCGCGGCGACGTCGTGGGCGTCTTTGATGGTGACGTCGGGAGCGAGCTTGAGGTGCAGGGAGATGCTGACGCGCCCGTCGTGTTCGTAGATGGTGATGTCGTGGGCCTCGCGCACCAGCGGCTCGGCGAGCGCGACCGCCAGCGCGCGGTCGCGCAGGTCCAGTCCTTCGCGGCGCGGCTCCAGGTGGACGACCACGTCTGAGCCGGGTAGCGCCTCGCGCACGGCGGCCTCGACGGCGTCGGCGGTGCCGTGGCCTTCGACGATCGCCTGGCCGGGCGCGACCGCGACCACGGCGTCGGCGAAGTAGTGCCCGCCGGACTCGCGCAGGCGCAGCCGCTGCAGGTCGACGCCGTCGCCGAGGTCCTTGATCGCCTGCTCGGCGCGCGCGTGCGCGTCGGCGGGCGTGGTGTCCATCAGGACACGGGCGTTCTCGTAGATGAGTCGTCCGGCCGCGCCGAAGATGATGCACGCGACGGCAAGCGCTGCGACGGCGTCTCCGGCCTTGAAGCCGGCGGCCACTGCGATGAGGCCGCCCAGGACCGCGACCGAGCCCGCCATGTCGCCGGCGAAATGGAAGGCGTTGGAGCGCAGTGCCGCGGAGCGGTACTTGCGGGCGGTGCGCAGCGAGATCACGATGCGGCTGACGTCGATGAGGATGGCGACGCCGATGACTGCGAACACGTACCAGCGGGCGTGCAGCGACTCGGTGCCGCCGGTGAGCTGCCCGATCGCCTCGGTGACGATGAAGACACCGCCTCCGGCGAGGATCGCGGCCTCG
Source organism: Solirubrobacteraceae bacterium (assembly GCA_033855555.1). Lineage (GTDB taxonomy): Bacteria > Actinomycetota > Thermoleophilia > Solirubrobacterales > Solirubrobacteraceae > AC-49. The sequence continues at coordinate 3,107 of JAWVFZ010000254.1, read as the reverse complement.
CCCAGCGCGCCGAGGTTCTCCGCGCGGCGGTGCCCGTAGGGGTGGTCCTCGTCGGCGGGACGGCCGCCCAGGCGAATCGCGAAGAAGGTCAGGACCGCGGCCACGACGTCGCCGCTGGACTCGATCCCCGCGGAGACGAGGCCGAGGCTGCCGGTCGCGATGCCGGTGCCGAGCTTGAGCGCGACCAGCAGGGTCGCCGCGGCGATGGATGCCAGCGCTGTGCGCGACTGCCCCTTGGCGTCCGGAGGGGATGGACCGTTAGTGGTGCTCATGCCCGCGGACGGTCGCCCACGACTGCCAGGTGATGCGCAGGATGACGAGGGTGATGGCCAGGCCGATGAGCGGGTCGGCGATGGGCGCGCCGATCGCGACGACGGCGGCCGAGGCGATGACCGCCAGCGAGACGTAGGCGTCGGCGCGGGCGTGATGGCCGTCGGCGACGAGCGCGGGGCTGTCGAGGCGTTCGCCTGCGCGCGTGCGGACCTTCGCGGCGATGAAGTTGGCGACGTATCCGATGACCCCGGCGGCGGCCAGCGCCCACAAGTGGTCAGGGGGTGTCGGGTCGATGAGCCGGCGGACCGCCTCGACGCCGGCGACGCAGGCGGAGATGAAGATCGCCGCGACCACGAACAGGCCGGCACTGCGCTCGGCACGCTCGGAGCGCAGCAGGAACGCGATGCCGAGCGGAACTGCGGTCAGCGCGTCGCCGAAGTTGTGGATGAGGTCAGCCAGCAGTGCGACTGAGCCCGACGCCGCGAAGATCAACGTCTGGGCGATGGCGGCGACACCGAGGACGCCCAGCGAGATGAGGACCGCGCGGACGCCCTCGCGAGAGCGCTTGATGGAGTCATGCACCAGTCCGTGCGAATGCCCGTGGTCGCCCTCGTGGTGCACGTGACCACGGCCGCTATGGGCGGACACGGTCTCGTCTCGCGCGCTCATACGACGACCGCTCGGTCTGCTTCGGCATGCGCTCCCTGGGCGGCGATGCGCAGGTGCTCGACGTGCGAGATGGCTTGTTCGAGCATCTGGCCGACGTGCTCGTCATGCAGCTCGTAGAGCACCCGGCGCCCGTCGCGCTTGCCGACCACGAGGCCCAGATGCCGCAGCAGCCGCAGCTGCTGGGAGACCGCCGAGGGCTCCATCTCCACGGCCGCCGCGAGATCTGAGACCGCGCGCGGACCGGCGTACAGCTGGCCAAGGATGCGCACGCGGCTGGCGGTCGCAAGCGCCTGCATGGTGTCCGCGACCACACCCGCAAAAGCGGCGTCCAAGCGGTCAGCGGGAGTCGAGAGGCCTCCGTGGGGCATACCTCCATGATAGCCGCACGACCATTCAGGTGTTCAGACGTAGCTTAGACGGGCCGCAAGCTGGGCCGTGTCTGCTGGCCCGTCAGAGGGAACTCGGCGGCGATCAGCGTGCCGCCGTCGGCCGGGCTCTCGATTCGGAGCTGCCCGTCGAGGACGGCAAGCCGGTCCGCCATCCCCAGAAGCCCGCTGCCGCCGGGCCGCGCGCCTCCGACGCCGTCGTCGCACACCTGGACCCGGAGGGTGCCGTCCGCGACGCGCGCCGTGACCTTGGCGCGTTTGGCGCGAGCGTGTTTGGCGACGTTCGTGAGCGCCTCGGCGACGACGAAGTAGGCGGTCGCCTCGACCGCGTCCGGAAGCCGGCCCACGGCCACGGCGTTCTCCACCGGAACGGGCATCCGCGATGCGAGCGCGTCCACGCCCGCGCGGAGCCCACCGCGGGTGAGGACCTCTGGGAGGATGCCGTGGGCGAGCTCGCGCAGCTCGGCCGTCGCGTGCTCGGCTTGGGCGAGCGCCTCGGTCAGCAGGGCGGGGAGGCGGTCCTCCTCGTTCTGCAAGGCACGCCGTGCCAGCTTGAGCGTGACGACCGTGTGCACCATCCGCTGCTGCGCGCCGTCGTGCAGATCGCGAACCACGCATCGGCGCTCCGCGTCGGTCGCTGCCACGATCCGCGCCCGGGACGCCGCCACCTCAGCTCGCGCCTGGGTGTTGGCGATCGCCGTGGCGATCAACTCGGTGAAGTTCTCCAGCCGCGACTCGGTGTCAGGGGGGAACGGGCGGCGTCGCGTCGTATGGACGGCGAGGGCGCCCCACAGGCGCCCGTCGACGATGATCGGGCTTCCGACCGACGACCTGATCCCGGCGTCGCGGAACAAGGTGGCCATCGTCCCGGTCGCGTCGCTCCAGTCGATCCGCACGGCTCGGCGTGTCCTCGCGACCAACGTCGCCGGATCGACCTCGTCGGTAGGCCACGGATCCGGCCACGCTGGGTGCTCGCCGACTGCGGCCCAGGCGGCGACCGGGGTCACCGTGACATCGGGCCCGTAGCGGATCATCCCGGCGAGGTCCGCGCCGAACAGATTGCCGACCTCCTCGATGACGGCACCGAAGAGCTCGCCCTCGGGCACCGCGCGCGCGACCAGCGTCGCGACACGCCGGAGTGCCGCCTGCTCGTCTGCGAGCCGAGCGAGCTCCTCGTGGCTTGCGCTGTTGGAGATCGCGGTGGCGACCAGGTCCGTGATCGCCGCAAGCCGATATTCGATGTCGTCGGGCAACCGCGCAGGATCGGTCGAGAGGACGGAAATCGCGCCCCAGACCTCGCCGTCGACGATGATCGGCGCGCCGGCGCACGAGCGTATCCCGGCCTCGCGCTGGGCATCGGCGATCGTGCCGGGGACCTCCGTGAAGTCGTCGACTCTCCGGGGGCGGCGGGCCTTTCGGAGCAGAGCGCATACTGCCCCTCCGTCCAGCGGCCAGCGACTGCCCGGCTGGAACTGATGCCGATGCTCGCCCCACGCGCCGATCACGACGCCCACCCCGTCGGACTCGTAGCGCCACACCACCACGAGCGGGAGGCCGATCACGTCCCCGACCTGCTCGGCGATCGCCGCGAACACCTCGGCCGGCGGCGCGCCCCCGGCCACGAGCGTCGCGATCCGCCGTTGCGCCACGAGGATCGTCTCGTTCTCCCGCCGCAGCCGTTCCTCTCGTAGGCGATCCTCGGCGTCGGTGAAGGTTACGACGGCAAGGCGACCCGTGGGCATGTCGATCGGGACGGAGACGTAGGAGACCGGGAACTTC
>JAWVFZ010000253.1:0-4500 GCA_033855555.1 Solirubrobacteraceae bacterium | reverse complement strand
GGCCTGCTCGGCGACGACGAGCTTGGAGCCCACGCCGTCGGTCGACAGCGCGATCCCGAGCTCGCCGGTGATGCGCAGGACCGCCGCGTAGTGGCGGGGGAGGGGGACGACGCGGCTGGCGCGGCCGGGCTCGATGCGCTTCAGCACCTCCACGATGGCGTCCACTCCGAGGTCGGCTTGAACGGTGTCCACGCCTGCCGCTGAATACGCGTCGGTCATCGCGTTCGATGCTGCCAGACACGGCGGATCACCGCCGTCGCGAGCGCAGCGCGGTACGCGGCGTAGGGCAACGGCGAGCGGTCGCGCTCGACCTGGCGGATCAGCCACGTCGAGCCGAGCGTCGACGCGAACGAAGCCCCGGCGCCCGCAGCGAACGCGCGGCCCATCCCCTTCGGCAGGCCGCGCCGCACGAGGCGCGTCCCCTTGAGCAGCGTCGCGCCGGCGATCACCGGCAGCGCGACATGCCGCGACAGGGCGTTGGCGTGCTCGCGGCCGAAGCCGCGCCGCCGGGCGGCAGCGAGCGTCATCCCGTTGCGCGACATCCCCGGCACGAGCGCGGCCGCCTGCGCGGCGCCGAGGCAGAGCGCGTCGGCGAAGTTGGCGTCCTCGCGCACGCGGTGGGTCGCGCCGGTGCGATCGGCCGCCACCATGATCGCCGAGCCCAGCAGCAGCCCGCAGGCGATCGACGCGGGCGTCCCGAGGCGCCGCTCGATCGGCCGCTCGAGCGTCAGGCCGACGATCGCGGGGGGGACGAACGAGCCGATCACGATGCCGGCGCGCCGTGCGTCGAAGCCGCTCAGCGCCTCGCCGACCTCGTCGCGCAGCGCGAGCAGCAGCGCCGCGGCCGTCCCGGCGTGCAGGGCGACCTCGAAGGCCTTGCGTAGCTCGCCGTCGAGCTCGGCATAGGGCCAGCTCAGCAGCCACGGCACCAGCTCGGTGTGGCCCGACGAGGAGATCGGGAGCAGCTCCGCCGGCCCGTGCAGGAAGCCGAGGGCCAGGGCGTGGCGCAGCTCGAGCTCAGGCGTGGGCATCGGCCGGGCGGCGCCGGCGTACGACGAGATAGATGAGGCCGAGCACGATCATCGCGGCGACCGCGTAGTCGACGTAGTGCAGGCTGGACTGCCAGGACTTCCAGCGCGCGCCGACCTGATCGCCGACGAAGGCCAGCGCGAACACCCAGGGGATGCAGCCCAGGAGCGTGAGAACCGTGAAGCGCCAGAACGGCATGCGCGCCACGCCGGCGGGCAGCGAGATGAACGTGCGCACGATCGGGAGCATGCGGCTGAAGAAGATGGCGGGGGCGCCGTAGCGCTCGAACCAGCGTTCGGCCCAGGTGAGGTGCTCGGGCTTGATGTGCAGCTTGCGCCCGTGCTTCTCGAGCAGCTCGAGGCGCCCGTAGTAGCCGATGGCGTACGAGATCCAGGATCCCAGGACATTCGCCAGCACGCCGACGGCCGTGACCGCGATCAGGCTGTACTCGCCGTTGTGCACGTTGAAGCCGGCGAACAGCATCGTCGCCTCGGACGGGATCGGGACGCACGCGCTCTCCAGCGTCATCAGCAGGAAGACGCCGGGCAGCCCGAGGTCGCCGACGACGTTTGTGGCGAACGTCGCGAGCTTGTCGGTGATGGAGGCGAGGACGAGCACGGCCGGCGGCGAAGGGTACCGTTGCCCGCCTCATGGGAGTCCCCCTCTTCGATCCCTCTACACCATTGGTGCCCCTGCGCGACGAGCTGCGGGCCGCCGTCCTGCGGGTCCTCGACTCCCAGCAGTACATCCTCGGCCCGGAGGTGGACGCGTTCGAGGCCGAGCTCGCGGGGTATGTGGGCGCGGATCATGCCGTCGGCGTCGCCAACGGCACGGAGGCGCTCACGATCGCGCTGCGCGCGCTGGGGGTCGGGCCCGGCGACGACGTGGTCGTGCCCTCGTTCACCTTCTACGCCTCGGCCGAGGCGATTCCGCCGACGGGCGCGCGACCCGTCTTCTGCGACGTCGATCCGCAGACCCTCACCGTGACGGCGGACACCGTGAAGGCCGCGCTGACGCCGGCGACGAAAGCCGTCATCGCCGTGCACCTGTTCGGCAATGTCGCGCCGGTGGCCGAGATCGAGGCGCTGGGCGTGCCGGTCGTCGAGGACGCCGCCCAGGCACTGGGATCGCTCGGCCCGCACGGGCGCCCCGGCGCGCTGGGGACGCTTGCGACGCTCAGCTTCTACCCGTCCAAGAACCTCGGGGCGTTCGGCGACGCGGGTGCCGTGCTGACCGGCGACGCAGGGCTCGCCGACAAGGTGCGCATGCTGCGCTTCCACGGCTCGCGCGACAAGGTCACCTACGACGAGGTGGGCTACAACAGCCGGCTCGACGAGCTGCAGGCCGCGATCCTGCGCGTGCAGCTTCCCCACCTCGACGACTGGGCCGGGCGCCGGCGCGACGCCGGTCGCTGGTACGAGGAGGCCGGGCTCGGCGAGTGGGTACAGCTGCCCGCGCCGACGGCTGGCGCCGACCCCGCGTGGCATCTCTACGTGGTCCGCTCCGACCAGGCCGAGGAGCTCGAGCGCGCCCTGCCGGCCGCGGGCATCGGCGCGCGGTCCTACTACCGCGTTCCGGTCCATCGCCAGCCGGCCATGGCGAAGCTTGGCGCGGGCGCGCTCCTGCCGGGCACCGACGAGGCCGCCCGCACCCATCTCGCGATCCCCATCAGCGCCGCCATCACCCGTGAGCAGGTCCGGGAGGTCGTCGACACCGTGGCCAGATGCGCATCTGGGTCGACCTGACCAACAGCCCCCACGTCCTCGTCCTGCGCCCCGTCGTCGAGCGGCTGCGCGCCGCGGGGCACGACGTGCGGGTGACGGCGCGGGACTTCGCCCAGACGGTGGAGCTCGCGGCGCGCCACGGAATGGACGCGGAGGTGATCGGCCGCCACCGCGGCGAGCGGCTGGGCGCGAAGGCGATCGGTCTGGCCTCGCGTTCGGCGGCGCTGGCGCGCTGGGCTCGCGGCCGCCGCTTCGACCTCGCCTTCGGCCATGGCTCCAACGACGTCACGGTCGCGGCGCGGCTGCTGCGGATCCCGTGCTCGACGATGTTCGACTACGAGTGGGCGACCGTGCAGCACACGGTCAACTGCCGCCTGGCGCAGGCCGTGGTCGTGCCGGATGCGATCCCGCCCGAGCGCCTTGACCGCTACGGCGCCCGCGGCAAGGTCCGCGCCTACCCGGGGCTCAAGGAGGAGTACTACCTCGCGGACTTCGAGCCCGACGACGCCGTGCTGGGCGAGCTGGGACTGGATCGCGAGCGGCCGATCGCGGTCGTGCGCACGCCGCCGGCGGTGTCGCTCTACCACCGCTTCGAGAACCCGCTGTTCGCGCAGGTGCTCGACCGCATGCGCGACGTGCAGGCCGTCGTCCTGCCGCGCACCGCGGAGCAGCGCGCCGAGCTGGCCCGCGACTTCCTCGTCCCTGAGCACGCGATCGACGCGCCGTCGCTGATCGCGCTCGCGGATTTGGTCGTGAGCGCCGGCGGCACGATGAACCGCGAGGCCGTCGCGCTCGGCACGCCGGTGTGGACCACGTTCGAGGGACGCATGGGCGCGGTCGACGAGCGGCTGATCGCCGAAGGGCGCATGAACCGGCTCACGGCCGCCGCCGACCTGCCGCTCTCCAAGCGCGCCCCCGGTGGCGGCGAGCGGGTGCGCCGCGACCCGCAGCTGCTGGTCGACCTGCTCTGCAGCCCGGTTGCCTCGCAGGTAGGCGGCCACGCGCCGTAGAATCACGCCCTCATGCGCCGACGTCTCAGCTCGGCGGCCTCCCCACTCCATCGCCATTCGCTCCCACAGCTTGCGATGGACGGCGTCATGGTCGCTCTTGCCTACGAGCTCGCCTACCGCCTGCGGTTCGACTCGGGCATGCCGCATCGCTACCACGAGCTGCTCGGCGCGACGATCGTATGGACGGTGGCCGCGAGCATGGCGGTGTTCGTCCTGTTCCGGCTCTACCAGAAGTGGTGGCGCTACGTCACGGGCCGCGACTACGTCTCGGTCGTGCAGGCGATCGTCATCGCCACGCTCAGCCTGCCGGCCTACGTCGCGACGACGCATCCCGTGACGACCAAGGGCGACCAGGGCTTCACGACGGTGAACATCCCGCTGGGCGTGCTCGTCCTGTTCTTCCTGCTCACGCTCACGTTCGTCGCGGGCGCACGCTTCGCCGCGAGGCTCATCCACGACCCGCGTGCGCGCGGCTTCAAGCCGCGCAAGGACGCCCGGCGGATCCTGATCGTGGGCGCGGGCGATGGCGGCCGCCTGGTCCTGCGCGAGATCGTGCGCAACCCGGACCTCGCGCTGAATCCGGTGGGCTTCGTCGACGACGACGCGCGGATGCGCGGGCAGCGCGTCGACGGCGTGCTCGTCCTGGGCTCGACCGCCGAGCTGCCGCGGATCCTCGACGAGGCCGAGCCCGACGAGGTCACGATCGCGATCCCCTCGGCGCCGGGCACGCTGCGCGC
>JAWVFZ010000252.1:0-3328 GCA_033855555.1 Solirubrobacteraceae bacterium | reverse complement strand
CTCGCGGCCGGTCACGGGCCGGTGCTGGCAGCGGTGGTGGTTGCCGGCGTTGCGGCGGCGGTGCGGGGAGCCGCGCGCCGCCCGGCGTTGCTGGCCGGGCTGCTGGCCGCGGCGGCGCTCGCCGGCGCGCTCGTCGCGCAGGCTCGGACGGCGCAGCTGGACCGGAGCCGGCTGGCGGCGCTGTCCGGCGCGTCGATCGAAGAGCCGGCATTCCTGCTGGACATCCCGCGCGAGACGCAGTTCGGCGGCTGGCGCGCCACCGTCTTGCTGCGCGGCGAGCGGGTCGCGCTGACGGCGGGGCGCTGGGTGCCGCGCCCGGACGTTGCGATCGGGGCGCAGCTTCGCGTCGCCGGGACGGTGAAGGGGCTGTCGGCGGCGCAGCAGTGGATGCGCTCGCGCAACGTCCACGCGGCGCTGTCGGCGCGCCGCGTCGTGGCCACCGGCGCGGCCCGCGGCGGCGCGAGCGGGTTCGTCGACCGGATTCGCAGACGGGCGGAGCACGCGCTGGAGGCGGGCGTGCCGCCGGCGGTGGCGGGCCTGCTGCGCGGGATGGTGCTCGGCGAGGGCGAGGCGCTGGACAGCGAGCTGCAGGACGACTTTCGCGCAGCCTCGCTCACGCACCTCGTCGCTGCGAGCGGGCAGAACGTGGCGCTGCTGGCGGCGCTTGCCGTCGCGCTCGGTACTGCCCTCGGCCTGGGGCTACGTGGGCGGCTTGGGCTGGCGCTCGCGCTGGTCGTCCTCTACGTGCCGCTCGCGGGAGCAGGGCCGTCGATCCAGCGCGCGGGCGTCATGGGCTGTGCCGCGCTCGTCGCGGCGCTCGACGGTCGCCCGGGCTCGCGCGTCTATGCGCTGCTGCTGGCCGCGGCGCTCACGCTGCTGGCCAACCCGCGCTCGGCAAGCGACCCCGGCTGGCAGCTGAGCTTCGCGGCCGTGATCGGGATCGCCGTGGGTGCGGGGAGGGCCGCCGAGGCGTTGCGCCGGCGGGGCGTTCATGCAGGCGCCGCCGAAGCCGCCGGTATGACGGTCGCCGCGACAGTCTCGACGGCGCCGCTGATCGCGCTGCACTTCGGTCGCGCGTCGCTCGTCGCGTTGCCCGCCAACCTCCTCGCCGCGCCGGCGGTCGCCCCGGCGATGTGGCTCGGCGCGATCGCCGCTGCGCTGGGTCAGGCGAGCGTGGCAGCCGCCTCGCCGTTCGCCGCGCTGGCGGCGCTGCCCGCGGCCTACCTCGCGTGGCTCGGCCACTGCGCGGCGCACGTGCCCGGTGCGAACGTGCGGCTGCCGCTGGGCGTGGTCGTCGCCGTCTGCGCGCTGGCCGCCGCGTCCCTCCTGCGCGGCAGGGTCGGACGGCGGCGGAGGTCTCGGCCCGTGGGCCGCGCGCTCGCGCTCTGCGCATCGGTCGCGGCGATCGTGGCGGCCGGGGCCGCGCTCGCCGGCCGGGGAGGAGAGCAGCCGCCGACGGGCGCGCGCATCTCCTTCCTGGACATCGGCCAGGGCGACGCGACGCTCATCCAGGACGGCGGCCGCGCGGTGCTGGTCGACACCGGCCCACTCGGCGACCGGATCGCGGACCGCGTGCACAGGGAGGGAGCACGACGGCTGGACCTACTGGTGATCACCCACGCCCAGGCTGATCACCAAGGCGGCGCGGCCGAGGTCTTGAGCGGGATGCCGGTCGGCGCAGTGCTCGACGGCCGTGACGGCGTGATCTCGCCGGAAGGGGCTCGCCTCGAGGCGGCAGCGCGGGCGCGTGGCGTGCGGCTCCTGCGCCCGGCCGCCGGGCAGGTGCTGCGCGTCGGCCCGATCCGGCTCGACGTGCTCTCGCCGCCCGCACAGGGCCGCGTCCGCGGGGCCGACCCGAACGCCCGGGCGATCGTGCTCGAGGCGGTCGCGGCCGGTGTCCGGCTGCTGCTCACAGCCGATGCCGAGTCCGACGTGCTCGCTCCCCTGCAACTCGCGCCCGTCGACGTGCTGAAGGTCTCCCACCACGGCAGCGCCGATCCGGGGCTCCCGGGCCTGCTGGCCGTGCTGCGCCCGCGCGCGGCCGTGATCGAGGTCGGGCGCCACAACCCCTACGGCCATCCTGCGCCTGCGACCGTCCGGGCGCTGGCGGCCGGCGCGGGACGGGTGCTGCGCACGGATCGCGACGGCACCGTGCGCCTCGATGTGCGCGGCGGACGGCTCGTGGTGACGACCCACGGGTGACCTAAAGTGACGTCGATGCCCGCCTGGAAGCCCGCCTACCTGATCCACGGCGACGCCCACGGGCGCATCGCCGAGCGGCGGGCGCGGCTGCGGGCGATGGCGGAGAGCGAATCAGGCGCCGAGGGCGTCGAGGTCTTCGAAGGTGACACGTCGACGCCGGAGACGGTCGGCGGCGCGCTCAACGCGATGACGTTCGCAATCGGGCGCCGGTTCGTGATCGCCGACGGGGTGGAGCGGTGGAAGGACGCCGACGTCGAGACCCACCTTGCCGCGACGCTGAAGAATCTTCCGCCCGACACGACCGTCGCGTTCTTTGCGCGCGAGGATGGGCGGGCGAAGGCTCCGGCAAGCCTGGCCTCCCTGGTGAAGAAGGTCGGCGACGTCGCGGCGGAGACGACGCCCAAGGCCAAGGACCTGCCGCAATGGGCGATCGGCGAGGCCCAGCGCCTCGGCGTGACGCTCGAGCGTCCCGCCGCCCAGGCGCTCGTGAGCAGCGTCGGAGAGCGTCAGCAGCGGTTGCTGCGCGAGCTCGAGAAGCTCGCCATCGAGTACGGCCCCGGGGCGACGCTCGGCACAGAGGAGGTCGAAGCGGCCGCCCACAGCGCCGAGCGCCAGGTGTGGGGGCTGGTGGACGCACTCGTGGCACGCGACGCAGACGGCGCGACGCGGGCGTTCCTGCAGCTGCGCGCCCAGGGTGAGGCGATCCCGCGGCTCGTCCCGCTCATGGCGCGCCGCGTGCGCGATGTGCTGGCGATCGCCGCGCGCCTGGAGGCAGGAGAGTCGCCGGCGCAGGTCAAGGAGACGATCAAGGGCAGCCCCTGGATGGCCGACCGGCGCATCAAGGAAGCCCGCGCAACCGACGCCGACGCCCTGCGCCGCGCCCTGGAGGCGCTGGCCGACCTCGAGGTCGCCAGTCGCGGCGGCAGTGAGCTCGACGACGACACGAGCGCTCTGCGGGCGATCGCGTCGATCGCAGCTTAATTAGCGGGTGCCGGAGCCGCGGACGTCGCGGCGGAGGCGGGCCCCGCGTGGGTTCTCCTAGCGGGTGCCGGAGCCGCGGACGTCGCGGCGGAGGCGGGCCCCGCGTGGGTTCTCCTAGCGGGTGCCGGAGCCGCGGACGTCGCGG
>JAWVFZ010000251.1:0-2657 GCA_033855555.1 Solirubrobacteraceae bacterium | reverse complement strand
GCGCTGAACCTGGCCAAGGCTCTGCACGAGGACGGCACGCTGGAGCGCTTCGACGTCGAGCTGATCGGCGCGAACTACGACGCGATCGAGCGTGCCGAGGACCGCGAGCTGTTCCGCGAGACGATGGACCAGGCTGGCCTGAAGATGCCGGCGAGCACGATCGCGCACACGCTCGAAGAGGCGCTCGCCTCACTCGACAACATCCCGCTGCCGGTCATCATCCGCCCGGCGTTCACGCTGGGCGGACGCGGCGGCGGCGCGGCGCACACGCTCGAGGAGTTCCGCGCGATCGCGCAACGCGGCCTTGCGGCCTCGCCGATCTCGCAGATCCTGATCGACCAGTCCGTGATCGGGTGGGGCGAGTTCGAGCTGGAGGTGATGCGCGACCGCAACGACAACGTCGTGATCGTGTGCTCGATCGAGAACATCGACCCGATGGGCGTCCACACCGGCGATTCGGTGACGGTCGCCCCGCAGCAGACGCTGACCGACCGCCTGTACCAGCAGCTGCGCGACCAGGCCATCGCCTGCATCCGGGCGGTCGGCGTCGAGACCGGCGGCTCCAACGTGCAGTTCGCCGTCAACCCGGCGACCGAGGAGATTTTGGTCATCGAGATGAACCCGCGCGTCTCGCGCTCGAGCGCGCTCGCGTCGAAGGCGACGGGATTCCCGATCGCCAAGATCGCCGCGCGCCTCGCCGTCGGCTACGCGCTGGAGGAGATCCCCAACGACATCACGCGCCTGACCCCCGCCAGCTTCGAGCCGGCGATCGACTATGTCGTCGTCAAGTGGCCGCGCTTCGCGTTCGAGAAGTTCGCCGGTGTCGACTCCGAGCTCACGACCCACATGAAGAGCGTGGGGGAGGCGATGGCGATCGGCCGGACCTTCAACCAGGCGTTCCTCAAGGCGATGCGCTCACGCGAGCTCGACTCCGTTCCCATGCTCGACGGCGTCGGCGTCCCGACGCTGCTGGAGCTGCTCGAGAAGCCCGCGCCGGACCGCTTCGACGTGCTCATGGAGGCCCTGCGCGAGGGCGCCTCGGTCGAAGACATCCATGAGCGCACCCGGATCGACCTCTGGTTCCTGCGGGAGCTGCGCGAAGCGGCCTTGCACCCCGAGGCCGTCTTCGCCGGCGAGCGCTCGTTCAGGGCCGTCGACACCTGCGCCGCCGAGTTCGCCGCCGAGACGCCGTACTACTACTCGGGCTGGGAGCGCCGCGGCAGCGATGAGGTCCGCCGCGGCGACCGCCCGTCGGTCGTGATCCTCGGTGCGGGGCCCAACCGGATCGGCCAGGGAATCGAGTTCGACTATTGCTGCGTGCACGCTGCGATGACCGTCCGCGCGGCCGACCGTGACGCCGTGATGATCAACTGCAACCCCGAGACCGTCTCGACCGACTACGACACCTCGGACCGGCTGTACTTCGAGCCGCTGACGCTGGAAGACGTGCTCGGGGTGATCGCGGTCGAACAGCCCGAGGGGGTCATCGTCCAATTCGGCGGGCAGACCCCGCTCAAGCTCGCTCACGGCCTCGAGCAGGCGGGCGTGAAGATCCTCGGCACCAGCGTCGACGCGATCGACCTCGCAGAGGACCGCGGGCGCTTCGGGGACCTGCTCGAGCGGCTCGGCTACGCGGCGCCGCCCTACGCGACGGCGACGTCGGTCGAGGATGCGATCGAAAAGGCGCCGACGGTCGGCTGGCCGCTGCTGGTGCGCCCGTCCTACGTCCTCGGCGGCCGCGCGATGGAGATCGTCTACGACATCGACGGCCTCCACGACTACCTTTCACGCCACGCTCGCGATGGTCGCGAGATCTTCCTGGACCGTTTCCTGGAGAACGCGATCGAGGTCGACGTCGACGCCCTCAGCGACGGCGACGACGTCTGGATCGGCGCGATCATGCAGCACGTCGAGGAGGCCGGGATCCACTCCGGCGATAGCGCCTGCGTCCTGCCGCCGCACTCGCTCGGCCCCGAGATGCTTGACACCATCCGCGACCACTCGCGCGGCATCGCGCTCGGCCTCGGCGTCGTCGGCCTGATCAACATCCAGTACGCCGTGCACGCGGGCTCGCTCTACGTGATCGAGGCCAACCCGCGGGCGTCGCGGACCGTGCCGTTCGTCTCCAAGGCGATCGGCGTGCCGCTGGCCAAGATGGCCTGCCGCCTGATGCTCGGCGAGAAGATCGCCGACCTCGGGCTGCCCAGCGATCCGATGGCCTGCGATCACGTGTCCGTCAAGGAGGCGGTGCTGCCGTTCGACCGCTTCGAGGGCGCCGACGCGATCCTCGGCCCGGAGATGCGCTCGACCGGAGAGGTCATGGGCATCGCCCGGGACTTCCCGACCGCGTTCGCGAAGGCCCAGGCCGCCGCGGGCCAGGCGCTGCCCAGCGAAGGCACCGTCTTCATCACCGTGACCGACTCCGACAAGTCCGGCGTCCACGGCATCGCCGGGCCGCTCTACGACGCGGGCTTTCGCATCGTCGCGACCGCCGGAACCGCGCAGGCGATCCGCGCGATGGGCGTGCCGTGCGAGTCGATCAACAAGATCGGCGACGGCTCGCCACACGTCGTGGACCTCATCGAGTCGGGCGACGTGTCGCTCGTCATCAACACGCCGACGGGCTCGGGCGCGCGCACCGACGGCTACGAGATCCG
>JAWVFZ010000250.1:0-5240 GCA_033855555.1 Solirubrobacteraceae bacterium | reverse complement strand
TCGGAGTCGTCACAGTGGAACAGGCGGATCATGCGCGGGGGCGGCCGGCAACCGCTTGATCGGGGTCGCCGGAACGCCTGCGATCAGCCAGCCGGGGGGATGTTCGCCGCCGGTGACCACTGCTCCTGCAGCCACGACCGAGTTGCAGCCGATCCAGGAGCCGCGCAGGACGACGGCGTTGGTGCCGCAGAAGACGTTGCGCTCGAGCACGACGGGCTCAGCGAGCACGGGCTGCTCCATGAAGAACGTGTCCGACCCGTCGTTGGCGTGGTCGGAGTCCGCGATCGTGACGCGCTCGGCGAGGCCGACGCAATCGCCGAGCGTGATCGCGGTGTGGCAGTGCAGCGTCACCGTGCGCCCGCAGATCGCTCGCGCGCCGAGGCGCAGCTCCCCTCTGGACTTCAGCTCGCACGCGTCGCGGATCTGCGCTCCGGCGCCGACGCGAATCGCGCCGCCCCACGGCTGCAGGCGGATGCGCGACTGGAGGGCGACGCGATCGCCCAGCTCGATCGTCCCGTCGGCGCCGGGCGCGAGGTCGATCACGCAGTCGCGGCCGATGATGACGTCACGCCCGATGCGCAGGGTCAGCGTGCCGGCGTGGCCGTCGACGTCGACATGGAGTGCGCCCAGGACGCGCGGGGTGCCGTTCGCCTCCAGGACCAGCCTGCCGCCCAAGCGCCGGAGGCGGGCGCTCGTCTTGAACACCCACCAGCGCCAGCGCAGCGCGCGCAATGCGGCGACGAGTGGCGCGGTCATCGCCGGGACGCTACTGCGTCCCGGTCAGCCCTTGGCGCGCGCGACCGCCTGCTTCAACTCGGACTTCCCCATCTTCGACCGGCCGCGGATGTTCAGCTTCCGCGCCTGCGCCTCGAGCTCCTTGCGCGTCGGCTGGTCTCCACGCCGAACCGCACTGGCCTCCTTGCCCAGCGCCGTGCGCGTCTGCGGCGAGAGGTGCTTGAGCGTCTGCTTGGACTTCGCGCCGGCCTGCGCCTTCTTGACGTTCTTTCGCGCGGCCTCGCGCTGCTTGCTGGTGGCCATGCTCACCGGGTTACCCGGATGCACTCCTCGAATTCGAGCAGCAAGCGGGCTCCCGGTTCGCCTGCGAACAGCCGGCGGACGAACTTCTCCCAGCGCAGCGCCGGGGTGAGGGTGATGCGCAACACCGCGCCCTCGGCCGAGCAGCCGCTGTGCGGCGTTCCCGCGGGAACCACAGCCGAATCGCCGGGGCCCAGGAGCTGCGCCTCCCCGTCGACGACCAGCTCGTACTCGCCGCTGAGGATCTCGAAGCGCTCCTCCTGCGAAGGATGGACATGCGCGGGGCCACGGTCGCCGCCGGCCGGCACGTCGTTCTGCATGACGAGCGGATCCTCCTCGAGGAAGGTGATCCGCTCGCCGGTCTTGTGGTGTGTGATCGAGTGGTCAGCCACCCGCGACGGCCGGCAGGATCTGCACCTCGTCACCGTCCGCAACGGCGGTGTCCAGCCCGTCGCCGAAGCGGATGTCCTCGCCGCCGACGTAGACGTTGACGAAGCGCCGCAGGCCACCGTCGCCGTCGGAGAGGCGATCGCGCAGCTCGGCGTGCGCGGCGTAGAGCGCATCGAGCACCTCGCCGACCGTCGAGCCCTCGGCCTCGACGGCTCCCTGGCCTCCGGCTGCATCACGCAGCTGCGTGGGGAGCTTGACCCTGGCCACTACGCCGTCACCCCCACGGCAGCCTCGAAGGCCTCGAAGGACGGCTCGATCTCGTGGGACTCGAACGTCCCGCGGACGGCGTCGAGCGTCTTCAGGCCCTCGCCGGTGATGACCAGCACGACGCGCTCGTCGCGGTCGATGTCGCCGCGCTCGGCGAGCTTGGCCAGCGTCGCGGTCGTCGTGCCCCCGGCCGTCTCGGTGAAGATGCCGGTCGTCTCGGCCAGCAGGCGGATGCCCGCGCGGATCTCGTCGTCGGTCACGGCGTCGATGCCGCCGCTGGTGCGCCTGGCGAGCTCGAGCGCGTACGGGCCGTCGGCCGGGTTGCCGATCGCCAGCGACTTGGCGATCGTGTCGGGCTTGACCGGGCGGCAGACGTCGTGGCCGGCATCGAAGGCCTGGGCCACCGGTGAGCAGCCGACGGCCTGCGCGCCGTTCATGATCGGCAGCTCGCCGTCGATCAACCCGAGCTCGATCCACTCCTCGAAGCCCTTGGCGATCTTCGTGTACAGCGAGCCGGAGGCGATCGGCGCGACGAGTCGGTCGGGCGTTTCGAAGCCGAGCTGCTCGGCGATCTCGTAGGCCAGCGTCTTGGAGCCCTCCGCGTAGTACGGGCGCAGGTTGACGTTGACGAACGCCCACGACTCGCGCTCGCCGGAGAGCTCCGTGCACAGGCGGTTGACGTCGTCGTAGTTGCCCTTGACCTTCACCAGGTTCGTGCCGTAGACGCCGGTGGCGAGGATCTTCTGCTCCTCGAGGTCGGACGGGATGAAGACGTAGGTCTCGATCCCCAGCGCGGCGCCGGCGGCTGCGACGGCGTTGGCGAGGTTGCCCGTCGACGCGCAGGCAAGCGTGTCGAAGCCCAGCTCACGCGCCCGCTGCGCGGCGACGGCCACGACGCGGTCCTTGAAGGAGTGCGTCGGGTTCGCGGCGTCGTTCTTGACCCAGACCTCCCTGAGCCCAAGGCGCTCCGCCAGCCGGTCGGCCTTGACGAGCGGCGTGCAGCCGGCGGGCAGGCCCGCCCGCGATGTCGCCCGGGTGCTCGGGCCAGGCGGCGCCTCGACCGGCAGGAAGTCCGCGTAGCGCCAGATGTTCTGGGGGCCCGACTGGATGCGCCGGCGCAACGACGGCAGGTCGGTTTTCAGGTGGTCGTGGGCGTACTTGACCTCGAGCGGGCCGAAGCAGCGGTCGCACACGTAGCGCGCCTCGAGGGCATAGTCGGTGCCGCACTCGCGGCAGATCAGCTGAGAAGCAGCCATTCGGGGTTTCCCTTTCGTCTGGTAATGCCGGCCACCGTGCGGCCGGGGGAAACCCGCCACACATCTCTCAGGAATTGGCACCTACCCGTCCATGCTGCGACGGGGGTTGCCGGGGTTTCATCGGGCCAGTCCCTCCACCCCTCTGGATGTGTCCAGCTATGTCGGTAAACCGGACGATAGCAAGAGGTACACTGGCTTTCGAGGCGAAACAGATGACGCTGACCGACGACCCGCTGAGTACGAATGCCCTCGCTGCCCAAGCCCCGCCTGCGCAGGGCCGCGCGAGCACGCGGCGACGTCGTCCCGTACCCGCCTGAGCCCGAGACACCCCGCGTCGAGATCATCGAGGCCGCCGGCCTGCGATGGATCAACATCGAGCGCCCTCGTGCCGCCGACCGCGCGTGGCTCGAGGAGCACTTCCCGGAGTTCCATCCGCTCGACTACGAGGACGTCTTCTCGCGCAACCAGCGCCCGAAGGTCGACGAGTACGACGAGTACCTGTTCGTGGTCCTGCATTTCCCGGCGTTCGACAAGGCCGTCGGGCGCCTGAACGCCGCCGAGCTGGACATCTTCGTCGGGCCGGACTTCGTCGTCACGCTGCCCAACGAGCCGGTTGCGCCCGTCGAGTACCTCTTCGAGCGCTGCCGCACGCGCGAGGAGTTCCGCGACCAGATCTTCTCCAAGGGGCCCGGCTACCTGCTCTACAAGGTCGTCGACGACTGCGTGGACGCCTCGTTTCCGATGCTGGGCAAGATGGGCCACAAGCTCGAGGGCATCGAGGAGGACATCTTCGAGGGCCGCAACAAGGAGATCGTGCGCGACATCTCCAACGTCAAGCAGGAGATCATCAACTTCCGCAAGATCATCCGGCCGCAGCGCGCCGCGCTGCGCGACCTCGAGCGCACCAAGCGCTACATCTCGGAGGACCTCGAGGTCTACTTCGACGACATCAACGACGCGAACGAGCGCGTCTGGGACATGCTCGAGAACTTCAAGGAGGTCGTCGAGGGCCTGGAGTCCACGAACGAATCGGTGATCTCCCACGGCTTGAACGACGTGCTGCGCGTGCTCACCGCGTTCAGCGTGATCATGCTCCCGCTGACGCTCATCGGGACGATCTGGGGCATGAACGTCGGCGTCCCGGGCGAGGGTTCGGTCGAGGCGTTCTGGGTGATCATCGGCGTCATGGTGGTCGTCCTCGCCGGCATGCTGGCGGTGTTCCGCAAGCGCGGCTGGCTCTAGTGGCGCGGCGCGAGATCCAGTCGTGGCTCATCGACATGGACGGCGTGCTCGTCCACGAGGAGCAGATCATCCCCGGGGCCGACCGCTTCCTCGCCGCGCTGACCGAGCGCGGCCAGCCCTACCTGGTCCTCACCAACAACTCGATCTACACGCGCCGCGATCTTGCGGCGCGCCTGGCCGCGAGCGGCCTCGCTGTCCCCGAGGAGTCGATCTGGACGTCGGCGCTCGCCACGGCGAGCTTTTTGGAGGACCAGCGGCCCGGCGGATCGGCGTTCGTCATCGGCGAGTCGGGCCTGACCACCGCGCTGCACAGCAGCGGCTACACGATGACCGAGCGCAACCCCGACTACGTCGTCCTCGGCGAGACGCGCACCTACAGCTTCGAGCGCATCACCCAGGCCATCCGCCTGATCGACGCGGGCGCGCGGTTCATCGCCACCAACCCGGACCCCACCGGCCCCTCGCCGCACGGCTCGCTTCCGGCGACCGGGTCCGTCGCCGCCCTCATCAGCCGCGCGACGTCGGTCGAGCCCTACTACGTGGGCAAGCCGAACCCGCTGATGATGCGCTCGGCGCTGAATGCGATCGACGCCCATTCCGAGACGACCGCGATGATCGGCGACCGCATGGACACCGACGTGGTCGCGGGCCTCGAGGCCGGCCTGCACGCGATCCTGGTCCTCACCGGCGTCGCGACGCGCGAGGCCGCCGAGCGCTTCCCCTACCGCCCCTCGCGCATCATCGACTCGGTCGCCGTTCTCGCCGACGAGCTCGGCGTAGCGCGAGACCGTGTTTGACCCACGTCGGCGTGCGGGTGAGGGGAAGGGAAAGTCGGCCGAGCGGCAGGTAAATGTGGCACTGAAAGACCTGACCCCACCACCCGCAGGGGACTGTCCTGACCCGGGCGCCACCCGAGATCGGGCTACGCCGCGGGCTTCACGGTGCGCACGTAACAGAACTGCGTGCCCTGGCCCACGACCTGGGCAACCGCGAGGCCGCCCTCCATCGCGGCGCCGCGGAGGTCGGCGAGGTCCACGGCGCTGCCGAGCC
>JAWVFZ010000249.1:0-2640 GCA_033855555.1 Solirubrobacteraceae bacterium | reverse complement strand
CCTACTTCGTCCAGTCGCTCGAGGACCGCTTCTACGAGCACGATCAGGCCGAGCGCATCGGCGCCGGGCTGACGCTCGACCTGCCGGTCGCGTTCATCACCGAGGCGCGCTGGATCCAGCGCACGCTTGCGGATCTGCGCCCCGACGCTCCCTGCCACTTTGTGCGCAACGGGATGGACAAGGACGTCTTTGCGCCGCCGGAGCGCGTCGAGCCCAACGTCGGCGGGCCGCTGCGGATCCTCGTCGAGGGCGACCCGACGGTCTGGTTCAAGGGCGTGCGCGAGGCGGCGACCGCCGCGATGGCGGTGCGCGAGCCGCGCCGCGTGACTGTTGTCACCGGGCAGCGCGCGCAGCTGGGGGTCGAGGTCGACCGCGTCGTCGACCACGTGTCGCATCGCGAGATGGCCGGGATCTACGCCGATACCGACGTCGTGCTCAAGCTGAGCCGCGTCGAGGGCATGTTCGGCCCTCCGCTGGAGGGCTTCCACATGGGCGCGACCTGCGTGACGACCGAGGTCACCGGCCACGAGGAGTACATCGAGCACGGCCGCAACGCGCTCGTCGTCGACTGGGACGACCAGACCGGCACGACGCGCCAGCTCGAGTTGCTGGGGCGCGACCGGCGCCTGCTGCACGAGCTGCGCTGCAACGCGCTGCGGACCGCCCACGGGTGGCCCGCGTGGGAGCAGTCCACGCAGTTCATGGCGCTGGCGCTGCGGCGCGTGGCGGTCTCGAAGGAGCCCAGCGCGCCGCGCGCGGCCGCGGCGATGATGGCCGACCTGCGCGGCGGCATCGAGCAGTACAACGTCCACCTGCAGGAGCGTTTGGAGTTCGCGCGCGAGGCGGCGAAGCTGGACAAGGTCAAGGCGCTGCCGGGCGTCGCCCAGGCCAACCGCGCGCGCCAGACCCGCGCCGGGCGGCTGGGCATCCGGATCGTGCGCCGCCTGCTGGGGCGCTGATGGCGCTTCGCAAGCGCAGCACGCCGCCGCCGATGCGCATCCCGGTGCCGCGCGCGCTGCTGGAGTTCCAGCGCTCGGGCGGGGCTGTTCCGCTGAGCGGCGCGACTCCTGGCGAGTCGCTGCGGATCGCCGTCGTGGTGCCGCAGTTTCGGCGCGGCAGCGGCGGCCACAAGACGATCGCCGACATCGTGCGCGGCCTGGAGGCGCGCGGGCACGCGCCGTCGATCTGGGTCGAGGACGAGGAGGGCCGCCACCACGGCGAGGACGTCGACGGGCTCTGGCACAGCTTCTTCGGGCGCATGGCCAAGCCGGTGCGGCTGGGGTTCGACGAATGGGACGGCGCCGACATCGTGATGGCCACGGGCTGGCAGACGGTGCACCGCTCGCTGCTGCTCCCGCGCGTCGCGGCCCGGGCCTACTTCGTGCAGGACCACGAGCCCGAGTTCTACGCGACGAGCCCGCAGCGCATCTGGGCCGAGCAGACCTACGGGCTGGGGCTGCACCCGATCTGTGCGTCGCCGTGGCTCGCCGGGCTGCTGGAGGAGCGCTACGGCGTGGAAGCCTCGTCGTTCGACCTCGGCGTCGACCATGAGGTCTACCGGCCGCTGCCGACCCACCGTCGCGAGGACCTCGTGCTCTTCTACGCGCGCGCGGTGACGCCGCGGCGCGCGGTTCCGCTCGGGCTGCTCGCGCTCGAGGAGCTCAAGTGGCGCCGGCCCGGCGTGGAGGTCGCGCTGTTCGGCGAGGCGCGGCGGATCCTCACGCCGTTCAAGCACCTCGACCTCGCCGTGATGGCGCCCGACAAGCTCGCCCACGCCTACGCGAGCGCCACGGTCGGCCTGTGCCTGTCGATGACGAACCCGTCGCTCGTGCCGACGGAGATGATGGCCTGCGGGCTGCCGGTCGTGGACCTCGACGTGCCGTCGATGCGCGACACGTTCGGCGCCGATGGGCCCGTGGAGCTCGTCGCGTTCGACCCGCTCGCGATCTGCGACGCGATCGAGCGTCTGCTCGACGACCTCGAGCTGCGGGCCGAGCGCTCGCGCGCGGGGACCGAGCTGGCGGCCGGCCGGACGTGGGCGCGCGCTGCCGAGCAGGTCGAGGCCGGGCTGCTCGCCGCGCTGGAACGACCTCGCGACCACTAGGCGCTGCCGTGGGTGAGACCCTGACGTTCGTCGCCGTCTGCGCAACAGAGCCGCCGCAGGCCGAGTGCCTCGCCGCGTTGGAGGACCCGCACGTGTTCGTCGACGAGGTGCTCTCGTTGGCGCGCATCGCGGCGCTGGAGGCATGCGACGAGGAGTGGATCGCGTTCGTCGACGGCGACGTGGTCGTGGAACCCTCGTGGCGGGTGCCGCCGGTCGGCGACGACGTGGCGGTTGTCAGCGGCCCGCTGCGCGGCGAATTCGCGACACACGGCGTGGGAGCGGAGACCTTCCACGGCGGCAACGTCGCATTCCGCGCGCCCGCGCTGCGCGGCGTCGGGGGCTTCTGGCCGGCGCGGGGGCACCGCTTCGGGCGCGACTGGTTCTCCGACGAGCACGAGGCCCAGCGCGAGCTCGCACGCGCCGGCTGGCGGGCGGTCTTCGACGAGGCCATGGCGGCTCGGCGGCTGCCCAGCCCCGGGCGCCTGCGGCGCGCCGCGCGGGCGGGCGCGCGGCGCCCGCGGCGCGGCGGGCCGCGC
>JAWVFZ010000248.1:0-4398 GCA_033855555.1 Solirubrobacteraceae bacterium | reverse complement strand
AGGGCGTTAATGGGGTCGATTTCCGTGACAATGATGCGGCAGCCGAGGCCCTTGAGCGAAGCGGCCGAACCCTTGCCGACGTCGCCGTAGCCGCAGACCACGGCGACCTTGCCGGCGAGCATGACGTCCGTCGCGCGGAAGATGCCGTCGACCAGCGAGTGGCGGCAGCCGTAGAGGTTGTCGAACTTCGACTTCGTGACCGAGTCGTTGACGTTGATCGCCGGCAACACCACATCCCCGGTCTTGGCGAGCTCGTAGAGGCGGTGGACGCCCGTGGTCGTCTCCTCGGTGACGCCCTTGATGCCCTGGCCGATCGTCGTCCAGCGCTGCGGGTCCTCCTCGAGCGAGCGCTGCAGCAGCGTCAGGAAGACGGTGAACTCCTCGGACTCCGCCTCGGCCGGGTTCGGCACGGCGCCGGCCTTCTCGTACTCGGTGCCCTTGTGGACCAGCATCGTGGCGTCGCCGCCGTCGTCGAGGATCATGTTCGGGCCGCCGCCGTCGGGCCAGCGCACGACCTGCTCGGTGCACCACCAGTACTCCTCGAGCGTCTCGCCCTTCCAGGCGTAGACGGGGACGCCGGACTTCGCGATCGCCGCAGCGGCGTGGTCCTGGGTCGAGAAGATGTTGCACGAGCACCAGCGGACCTCTGCGCCGAGCGCGACGAGCGTCTCGATCAGCACCGCGGTCTGGATCGTCATATGAAGCGAGCCAGTGATGCGCGCGCCCTTGAGCGGCTGCGCGTCGGCGTACTCGCGGCGGATCGACATCAGGCCGGGCATCTCGTGCTCGGCGAGGGTGATCTCCTTGCGGCCGAAGTCGGCCAGGGAGATGTCG
The DNA here is from genome assembly GCA_033855555.1 of Solirubrobacteraceae bacterium. Lineage (GTDB taxonomy): Bacteria > Actinomycetota > Thermoleophilia > Solirubrobacterales > Solirubrobacteraceae > AC-49. The sequence continues at coordinate 3,564 of JAWVFZ010000248.1, read as the reverse complement.
GCGACCTTGTAGTCCGTCGCTGTGGTCGTCTGCTCGGCGGTCGTCATCGCGTCTCCGTGAGTTGTGAAATGGATCCCGTCGTCGCGGCGAGGAGACGCTGGTGCTTCTCCTGCTCCCAGTTGAGCCAGTCGCCGGCGGGTACGTGCTCAGGACGCGCGGGCTCTGCCTCGAACCACGCCTCCACCGCACCGGCGAGCTCCTCGTCGCGGCGCAGGCGTAGTGCGAAGCCGACCTCCTGCAGGCTCATCCCGCTGCTGTCCAGCAGCTCGCGCAGGGTGCGCAGGCGCTGCAGCTCCTCCGGCCCGTACAGGCGATAGCCCGACGGGGAGCGCCGGGCTTCGATGAGCCCGGAGTTCTCGATGTAGCGGAGCATGCGCGGCGACCAGCCGGTCGTCTGCGCAGCCTCGTGAATGGTCAGCGCGTCCATCGCGGCCCAAACCTTATCACTGTCGTGTCAAGGTTTGGGGTGGGCCGGACGTGGGCCCTGAACTGTCCGGATAGCGGACACAAACGGGCCCAGGTCCCCCGCCGGTGCCGACCCCCGCACCCGCGACCCGAGCCAGCGCAGCTAACCGGCCGCCGCGAGCACGCTCGAGCGCGCCTTGCCCTGCCGCTCGTACAGGCGCGCGACCGCGCGGGTCGCGTCGTTTGCCGAACGCAGCCGCTTGACGATCTCGGCAGCCCGCATCTGGTCATAGCCCTCCCAGGGCGCCTCCACGCGGATCGCGGCGCCGACATCGTCGGCCGGACCGGCCTCGTAGGCGATCGTGGCGTCCGTGTCGACGTGCGCCGCGGCCAGCTCCTCCTCGGCGGGCGCGTCGAAGTCGATCGGCGCCTCGATGTGCTCCGGCGGCAGGACCTCCACGACCGGCGGGACATCCTCGACCTGTTCGATCGGCTCGACCGTCTCCGGCGCCGCGCTGGCCGACCGCCCATTGGTCGGAGCCGGAGCGACCGGCACGTCGTCGACCGGCCACGGGGCGCGCTGCTCGGTCTGATCGGTCTCGAGAGCCTCGGCGACGGCGCGGACGACGCCGATGCCGAGCTTGGCGGCGCGGACCGTGAGCTCGAGGGAGATGCGAATCGGAAGCGTGATGAGCGAGGTCATGGTCAGCCTGTTCCCGGTGCCGGGCGCTATGAAGCGTTGAGCTCGTGCTTGAGGCGCACGAGCACGTCCACCGGGCTTGGGTCGCTGCCCCGCAGGATCGCCATGTAGAGCGAGACCAGGTCCCCGAGCAGGACGAGCGAGAAGACCCGCTCGGCTGTCGTACGTCCGCGGGACTCGACGCGGATGACGTCCTGGGCGCCGTCGCCGATGAGCTTCACCGTCAGGTCGATGCGCTTCTTCGTGCGCGGATGGGTGTCCGAATCGTCGAGGAACACCTGCACGAACGGGCCGAGGCCGTCCGTGCCGCCCCAGCCGACGAGCTCGTTGTGGTCGAGCTCGGGGAGCTCGTGTGCGAAGGCATGAACCTTGGCGTTCTCGTTGATCTGCGTCTTCCAGCGGTAGGCGATCGCGGTCGTCAGACCGGCGCCGGCGATCATGGGGATCGTGCAGTGCAGGCGCCGCGCGATCGTCTTGGCCAGCGAGTCCTCGGGCGCGTCGGGGCCCCATTCCTCCACGAGCGCCTCGAGGTGCTCGGCGGCGACGTCGATCTCCGACCCCATGCGCGGGCCGGCGCCGCACGCGGCGGCCACCTCCAGCGCGGCGACCGTGGCGTAGCCGACCGCCGCGCGCGGCTGGAAGCCGCCGGCGACCGGGATCACCGGCACGCCGTCGCGGCGCGCCGCCTCGGCCAGCTCGCCGCCCGACGTCACGGCCACGCGGGTCGCGCCGAGCATCCCCGCTGCCTCGTAGCAAGCGAGCGTCTCCTCGGTGTCGCCCGAATAGGACGAGCACAGCACGGTCGTATCCGGCGTCGACCAGGCCGGCAGGCCGTAGGAGCGTGCGGCCAGGATCGGGCGGACCGCATGGTCGCCGAGAATCGCGCGTGCCAGCGCACCGCCGACGGCGGAGCCGCCCATCCCCGCCACGACCAGGCCGGCCGGCGAGTCCCACCGGCCAAGATTCGTCGACTCGACCTTCCACAGCGCATCGCGCAGGTGCTCCGGAATAGCCAGCACGTCGGTCAGCAGATCGGACTGGTCCAGCGCGCCGATCGTCGCGCGGTCGAGGGTCGTCGTGGTCTCAGAACTTGATGGCGCCATCGGGAAGCTCCGTGTGGGGGAAGACCCGCACCCCGCGGGTCAGGACGTTGCCGGTGCCCACCGTCACGCCTTCGCCGAGGACGGCACCGCCGCTGACGACGGTCCCCTCCCCGATCCGGACGCCGGCGGAGACGATGCAGTCGGTGAGCACGCAGCCCGCTCCGACCTCCGAGCCCTGCAGGACGACGGAGCGCTCGATCCGCGCGCCCGCACCGACCTTGACGCGCTCGCCAAGCACGACGAGCGCGCCGACATGGGCCCCCTCGCCGATTTCGCAGCCGCTCTCCACGACCGCCGGAGGGACGATGCGACCGCTCGCGGTCACGTCGTCGGCGACGACCATGTAGCTCGCTCCGAGCCGCTCGAGGACATCGGTCTGCACGTTGCCCTCGATGATGTCGAACGTACCCTGCAGATAGCGCTCCGGTGTCCCGATGTCGAGCCAATAGGCCTCGGTCGGGTAGCCGTGGAGACCGTTTCCGACCAGCGCCGGCCAGATCTCGCGCTCGATCGAGACGTTGCGGTCGGGCTCGATCATGTCGACGACCGAGCGCTCCAGCACGTACGCGCCCGCGGAGATCAGGTTGGTGTCGATCTCGTCGGCCGACGGCTTCTCGACGAACTCGCGCACCGCGTTGTCGTCGCCGAGGCGCACCAGGCCGTAGGCGGTCGGGTCCGGAACCGGTACGAGCGCGAGCGTCGCGCTGGCGCCCGTGCGCCGGTGCTGGTCGATCTGGCCGCTCAGGTCGATGTCGGTCAGCACGTCGCCGTTGAGCATCAGGAAAGTGCCGTCGAGGAACGACTCCGCGTATTTCAGCGCGCCCGCGGTGCCGAGCGGCTCGGGTTCCTCGACGAAGCGCAGCCGTATGCCGTGCTGGGAGCCGTCGCCCAGGACGTTGCGCACGCTCGTCGCCTGAAAGCCGCAGCTGAGGACCACGTCGTCGACCCCGTGGTGCTTGAGCCACTCGAGCATGTAGACGATGAACGGACGGTCCACGAGCGGGACGACGGGCTTGGGAATCGTCGAGGTCAGCGGGCGAAGGCGCGTGCCCTCGCCGCCCACGAGGATCACGGCCTGCATCGCATCACGACCCTCCGCTGCCGGCGCGCCCGATGCCCTCGTAGGTGAGGCCGGCGCCGGTGATTGCCTGCATGTCGAGCGCGTTGCGCCCGTCGATGACCAGCGTGCCCGCCATCACCATGGCGGCCTGCGCCCAGTCGAGGTCCTGGAACTCCGCCCACTCGGTGACGAGCACGACGCCGTCGGCCCCTTCCAGGCAATCCATCGCGGAGGGGGCGAACTCGACGCCCTGGATCAGCTTGCGCGCCTCCGCCTCGGCGATCGGGTCGTAGGCG
>JAWVFZ010000247.1:0-5675 GCA_033855555.1 Solirubrobacteraceae bacterium | reverse complement strand
CGGCATCACCGAGGCGTCGACGACCCGCAGGTTCTCGACCCCCTGCACCCGAAGCTCGGCGTCGACGACGCCGCCCATCGCGCAGGTCCCGACGGGGTGGTAGAGCGTGGTGGTGTTGCGGGCGATGTGGTCACGCAGCGCGTCCTCGCCCTCGTCGGCCGGCACGGTGAACGGCGCCGCGCAGTAGCGCTTGAGCGACGGCTGGCGCGTGATCTCCAGCAGCAGGCGCATGCCCTCCATCTGCACCTTCATGTCGTTCTCGGCGGCGTAGTAGTTGTGGCGGATGACCGGCTTGGCCGTGGGGTCGTTGCCGCCCAGCGTCACGCTGCCGCGCGATTCGGGCTGCAGCAGGCAGGGCGCGATCCACATGCCGTGCTCGATCGGGTCGCTGGTGCCCTCGTCGACGATCTGGACCGGCACCGCATGGAACTGGATGTCCGGCGCCTCGCCTCCCATCACGCGGGCAAAGCCGCCGGACTCCGCGAGGTTCGATGCGAACGGGCCCGTCTGGTCGGTCTGGAACTGCTCGAGCGCAGCGGGCTCCAGCGCCTGGAGCAGCGAAACCGGCTCGGGCGTGGTGAAGACCGTCGACACCGCCGGGTGGTCGATGAGGTTCGCGCCGACGAGCGGCTGGTCGAGCAGCACCTCGACCTCGCGCATCGTCAGGTGCTCTGCGTTCCCGCTGCCGGACAGCATCAGCAGCTGCGGCGAGTTGTACGCGCCGCCGCACAGGATGACCTCGCGCTCGGCGCGGAACTCCTGCACCTGGCCGAGCTGCTCGGCCGCGACGCCGACCGCGCGCGTCCCCTCGAAGAGGACCCTGTGGGCGAGCATGTAGGGCATCACCGTGAGGTTGGGGCGCTCCATCGCCGGATGCAGGAACGCCACCGCGGCGCTGCATCGCATGCCGCCGCGCTGGGTCAGCTGGTACATCGCCGCCCCGTCCTGCTCGGCGCCGTTGAAGTCGTCGCTGCGCGCCAGGCCGGCCTCGACGGCTCCCTCCACGAACGCCAGCGCCATCTCGTTGTTCGAACGCGAGTCCGAGACGGTGAGCGGCCCGCCCGTGCCATGGAACTCGTCGCTGAGGCGCTGATTGTCCTCGGAGAGCTTGAAGTAGGGCAGCAGGTCGTCGTAGGACCAGCCCTCGATCCCCCAGCCGTCGTAGTCGAGGCGGTTGCCGCGGATGTAGACCATGGCGTTGATCGAGCTCGACCCGCCGAGCGTCTTGCCGCGCGGCAGGTAGACCCGCCGGCCGCCGCAGAACGGCTCGGGCGCAGTCGAGTAGTCCCAGTCGACGTCGGTCTTCGCGAGGCTGAGATAGCCGAGTGGGACGTGCACGTTCTCCTTGACGTCCGGCGGCCCCGCCTCCAGCAGCAGCACCTTGACGTCAGGGTCCTCCGTGAGGCGTGCGGCGAGCACGCAACCCGCCGACCCGGCTCCGACGATCACGTAGTCGTACATGGCGCGATCCTGCTCCGGCCCCAACACGCTGTCAACCCACGCTATGGGGCTACGCTTCATGACATGTGCCGCAACATCCGCACCCTCCACAACTTCGAGCCGCCCGCGAGCGAGGAGGAGATCCACGCTTCCGCGCTGCAATACGTGCGCAAGATCAGCGGGTCCACCAAGCCCTCGCAGGCCAATGCCGAGGCGTTCGACCGGGCCGTCGAGGCCGTCGTGGCGACGACCCGGGAGCTGCTCGACTCGCTGGTGACGACGGCGCCGCCGAAGGACCGTGAGGCCGAGGCCGCCAAGGCCCGCGCCCGCGCGGCGGAGCGCTACGGGACGGCCGCCTAGGCGTCCGAAGACGACTGGCGCAGCAGCGACCCTGTCGTCTGCTCGAGGATCTTGCGCCAGGCGCGCGTCCTCTCCTGCTCGGCGTCGAAGTGCTGGATGACCTTGCGTACCCGCGTCGCTGAGATCTCGATGCCGTGGCGCTCGCACACGGCCTCGAAGTCGTCGTAGTCGGAGGCGAGCTTGAGCGTCACCGACTGGAAGCCATGGCGGGCGATCTCGACCCGGCTTGTGAAGTTCATGATCGACGTCTGGAACATCAGCTCGTCGTTCGGGTCGGGCTCGATGAGCAGGATGTCGACGCCGGGATAGCGGTCCTTCCACTGCTTGGCCAGCTCGTGCAGGCGCTGGTAGGCCATCAGCTTGAACGCCTGGTAGCCGATCTGGGGCAGGCCCATGTCGCTGACGCGGCGCACGCGCGAGCCCATGAGGCCCGAGATCCGCTGCGTGAAGTCGTTGACGTAGGGGACCAGCGGGTTGACCACGACGACGAACCTCGCGCCGGCCTCGACGGCGATGTCCAGGTTCGTCGTCGACACGATCCCGCCGTCGACCAGTTCGCGATCGCGGACCTTGACGGGCTTGTAGACCATCGGCAGCGCCGTCGATGCCCGCACGGCGGTCGAGATCGGCACGTCGTCCCAGCCCTCGCCGCCGAAGACGATGCGCTCGCAGGTATCGAGGTCGGTCGCCGCCAGATAGAGCTCGTTGTCGAGCATGCGGAAGTCGTCGGAGCGGTCCGGATCGCTGAGCACGGTGCGGACGTACTTCTCGATCCCCGAGCCGCTGTAGAGACCTGATGGAAGGCCTTCGGCGAGGCCGAGCGCGAGGTCCATCAGGCTGACCGAGCCCACCTGGCCGGCCACCTGACGCGCCAGTTGCGCGGCGCGCAGTGGCATGAGCGCGCCCTTCTTCGCCCAGTCGGCCAGATTCGGGCGCAGCAGCGTGCCGAGGTCGATATCGCGAAACGGGGTCGGCACCTGCTGGTTGACGACCCGCATCATCTCCTCCGGCGTGATGCCGTTGGCTGCAAGCGCGGCCACGAACGACCCGGCAGAGGTTCCGACATAGACGTCGAACTGGTTGATCGTGCGATTGACGCTCAGGAGGTCCAGCGCCCGCAGGGCGCCGATCTCATACACGCCGCCGGTGAATCCGCCGCCCCCGAGCACGAGGGCGGTCTTGGACCGCTTCCTTCGGCGCTTGGGCGGGTTACGGGTTCGATCCTTCGCCCCCGGTTCCAGCTTGACGACGTTTCCCATGGCCCGCAACGCTACTCCCAGAGCCAGATGAGGCGCGCCATCGGCGCGGTCCTCGCGGCACTCCTCGGGCTGCCGGCTGCGGCCCACGCGGTCGACACGCCCACCCTCAAGACCTCCTGGGACAAGCGCGAGCGCAAGATGGGGTCGAATGCGGGGGCCTACGTCGTGGACCTCGGGACCGGCCGGGTCCTCTATTCCCGCAACGCCGACCGCGTGCTGGCGCCCGCCTCCAACGAGAAGCTGCTCACCACGGCCTCCGCGATCGTGCGGCTCGGCCCGGCGGCCACGCTGAATACGACCGTGCGCGCCGACCCGGACGTCGCCGTCGCGCCTGACGGCACCCTGGGCGGGAATCTGAACCTGGTCGGCGCAGGCGACCCCTCGCTGAACGACACCGCGATGCGCGACCTCGTCGTCCAGATCAAGGCCGCCGGCATCAAGCGCATCACCGGCGCGATCGTCGGCGACGAGTCGCTGTTCGACAACCGCCGCGGCTCCTACGATTCGGCCTTCGGCTACGACCCCGACCTCGGCGGCGAGCTCGGCGGGCTCACTTGGGGCCATGGCCGCTTCGACTCGCGCGGGCCCGCCTACTACGCGGCCTCACGCCTGCGCTATTTCCTCAAGCTCGGCAACGTCAAGGTGACCAGCAAGGTCGCGGTCGCGCCCACGCTCGCATCGCGCGCGCTCGCCACGCATGCATCGCCGACGATCGCCGAGCTCATCTCGATCACCAACCATCCCTCGGACAACTTCTACGCCGAGACCCTGCTCAAGCTGCTCGGCGCCCGCGCCGGGACCGCCGGCAGCACGGCGCAGGGCCTCGTCGTGGCGCAACGCGTCCTCACCGAGCTCGGTGTCCAGGCGCACATGGTCGACGCCTCCGGGCTCTCGCGCTCGGATCGCGTGTCGCCCCACCAGATCGTGCGCCTGCTCGCCGCGATGGCGGGTCGGAGCGAGGGTGCGCTCTTCCGCGCCTCGCTGGCGTCGCCGGGCGAGTGGGGAACGCTCCAGCACCGCATGACCGGGACGGCAGCGCGCGGCAACTGCCGCGCGAAGACCGGCACGCTGAACGGCGTGTCGGCGCTCAGCGGCTACTGCCGCGACGTCTCGGGCCACACGATCGCCTTCTCGCTGCTGGAGAACGGCGTCTGCGCCACGTGCGCCAAGCGCCTGGAGGACCAGATGGTCCCGATGCTCGCGCGCTTCACCGGCTAGCTAGGGCAGCAACTGCAGCAACCCGGCCTCGTCGAGCACGGCGACGCCCATGCGCTCGGCCTTCTCGAGCTTCGACCCCGGCGACTCCCCCGCGACGACGTAGTCGGTCTTCTTGGAGACGCTGCCCGTCACGCGTCCGCCCGCACCGACGATGCGCTCGGTCGCCTCCTCGCGGGTCAGATCCGGCAGCGAGCCGGTCAGCACGAACGTCTTACCTGCCAAGGGCCCGTCGCCCGGCGCCGGGCCGTCCTCCTCGAAGCGCAGCCCGATCTGGCGCAGGTCATCGATGAGCGCGCGCATCTGCTCGTCGGCGAGCTGGTCGGCGATCAGCTGCGCCACGATCGGGCCGATGCCCGGCGTCCCGGCGATCTGCTCGGGCGTGGCAGCCAGCAGGGCGTCGATCGAGCGGAAGTGCTGGGCGAGGTTGCGTCCCGTGACGAAGCCGACGCCCTCGATGCCGATCGCGAACAGCACGCGGCCGAAGGGCCGCTCCTTGGACGCCTCGATCGCCGCGAGCAGCCGGTTGACGCTGACCTCGCCGTAGCCCTCGAGCTCCAGGAGCTGCTCGGCCGTCAGCCGGTAGAAGTCGCCCGCGGTCTTCACGAGGCCCTTGTCCATCAGCGTCGAGACCTGCTTCTCGCCGAGGCCTTCGATGTCCATCGCCCCCTGCGAGGCGAAGTGCTTGAGCAGCTGCCACTGGCGCCCGGGGCAGAAGCGGTTGGGGCACTTCGTGAACACGGAGTTCTCGGGCTTGACCGTCGGCGTATCGCAAACGGGGCATTTGGCGGGCGGCTGCGGCGGCTTCGCGCGCCCCTTCTTCTCGACCGCGTGCGGAGCCGGGCTCACGACCTGGGGGATCACGTCACCGGCGCGCAGGACGATGACCTCGTCGCCGACGCGGATGTCCTTGCGCCGCAGATCCTCCTCGTTGTGCAGCGTGGCGAGCTGCACCGTGACGCCGCCCACGTGCACCGGCTCCAACGAGGCGAACGGGTGCAGGTCGCCGAACTTGCCGACGTTCCAGAGGATGTCCTTCAGCAGCGTGACCTTGGTCGTCGGCGGGAACTTCCAGGCGATCGCCCAGCGCGGGTCGCGGCCAACGACGCCCAGGCGCCGCTGCAGCTCGAACTGATCGACCTTCACCACCACGCCGTCGATCTCGAAGTCCAGCGCCCCGCGGCGGTCCTCCCAGGCGAGGCATTGCCGGACGACCTCCTCCTCATCCTCGAGGCGCACGACGTCCGCGTTGATGCGGAAGCCGTGCTCGCGCAGCCACTCGAGGCTCTGCCAGTGCGAGTCGAACCGCACGCCCTCGTGCACGCCGATGCCGTAGCACCACATGCTCAGCGGCCGTTCCGCGGTGAGCTTGGGGTCGAGCTGGCGGATCGTGCCCGCGGC
>JAWVFZ010000246.1:0-4963 GCA_033855555.1 Solirubrobacteraceae bacterium | reverse complement strand
TGCTGCGGATCGCCACCGCGGGCTCGGTCGACGACGGCAAGTCGACGCTGATCGGCCGGCTGCTCTACGACTCCAAGCAGATCTTCGAGGACCAGCTCGAGCAGGTCACCGAGGCCTCGCAGCGCCGCCACGGCGGAAACGGCGCGGTCGACCTCTCGCTGCTGACCGATGGCCTGCGGGCCGAGCGCGAGCAGGGCATCACGATCGACGTCGCCTACCGCTATTTCGCCACGCCGCGGCGCACGTTCATCATGGCCGACACCCCCGGCCACGTCCGCTACACGCGCAACATGGTCACGGGCGCCTCGACGGCCGACCTCGCGCTCGTGCTCATCGACGCGCGCAACGGCATCGTCCAGCAGTCGCGCCGCCACGCCTTCATCGCCTCGCTGCTGCGCATCCCGCACATCGTCGTCTGCATCAACAAGATGGACCTCGTCGACTGGTCCGAGGAGGTCTACAACCGGATCGCCGACGAGTTCACCGATTTCGCCGCGCGCCTCGAGGTCTCCGACGTCACGTTCGTGCCGGTCAGCGCGCTGCTCGGCGACAACGTCGTGGACCGCAGCCAGAACATGCCGTGGTACGAGGGCTCGCCGCTGCTCTATCACCTCGAGCACGTCCACATCGCGTCGGACCGCAACCTGATCGACGTGCGCTTCCCCGTGCAGTGGGTCGTCCGGCCGGGCACCGACGAGCACCACGACTACCGCGGCTACGCGGGCGAGGTCGCCTCCGGCGTCCTGCGCCCCGGCGATGACGTGGTCGTCCTGCCAAGCGGCGCGACGACGAAGGTCCAGCGCATCGACACGTTCGACGGGCCGATCGAGGAGGCCTACCCGCCGATGTCGGTCACGGTCCACCTCACCGACGACCTCGACGTCTCGCGCGGGGACATGATCTGCCGGCCGCACAACCAGCCGCAGGTCGCGCGCGACATCGACGCGATCGTGTGCTGGATGAGCGAGACGCCGGTACGCGCGGGTGCGCGGCTGCTCGTCAAGCAGACGACGCGCACGGCGCCCGCGGTGCTCGAGGAGATCCTGCACCAGATCGACGTCGACAGCCTGCATCGCGACGAGTCCGCCGAGGACCTCGGCCTCAACGAGATCGGCCGCGTGCGGCTGCGCACCGGCGAGCCGCTCGTCTTCGATCCCTACGCGCGCAACCGCGCGACCGGCTCGTTCATCCTGATCGACGAGGCCACCAACGACACGGTCGGCGGCGGCATGATCATCGGAGCCGCGGCGACCGCGGAGACGGGCGGCGCCGTGCGCGCGACGAACGTCACCTGGGATCCGGGCTCGCTGAATCGCGAGCAGCGCTGGAGCGCGCTGCGCACGCGCGGGGCGACGGTCTGGTTCACCGGGCTGCCGGCGTCGGGCAAGTCGACGATCGCCGCGGCCCTGGAGGAGCGTCTGGTGGTGGACGGGCGCTCGGCCTACCGGCTCGACGGCGACAACCTGCGCCACGGGCTCAACGAGAACCTCGGGTTCTCCGCGGAGGATCGCTCCGAGAACGTGCGCCGCACCGCGCACGCGTCGCGGCTGCTCGCGGACGCAGGCACGATCGCGGTCGTCTCGGTGGTCTCGCCCTACGCCGACGACCGCCGGCTCGCGCGTGAGGCCCACGAGGCAGCCGGCCTGGAGTTCATCGAGATCTTCGTCGACACGCCGCTCGAGGAATGCGAGCGGCGTGACCCGAAGGGTCTCTACGCCCGCGCCCGCGCCGGTGAGATCCAGGGCCTGACGGGCGTCGACGACCCGTACGAGGCACCCACGTCGCCGGACCTCGTGCTGCGCCCGGGTGACGCGCCGGTCGCGGTCGATCGCCTGCTCGCACTGCTGCGCGAGCGCGGCGTGCTGTGAGCGAGGAATACCGTCAGCGGCGCTTCGCGCTGCCGCCCGATGCGACCGAGGTGATCCTCGCCCGCCACGGGGCATCGCAGCCGATCCGGGAGGGCGAGCGCTTTCCGCTGCTGGACGGGTCCGGCGACCCGCCGCTCGCCCCCGAGGGCCACGAGCAGGCGGCGCTCCTCGCCGCGCGGCTGCGCAACGAGGACATCGCCGCGGTGTTCGTGACCGGCCTGATGCGCACGATGGAGACGGCCGCGCCATTGGGCCGTGACACCACGGAGATCCCCGAGTTGCGCGAGGTGAACCTCGGCGAGTGGGAGGGCGGCCTGATGCGCATCCGCTTTCGCGAGGGCGATCCGCTCGCGGTCCGCGTCCTGGAGGAGGAGCGCTGGGACCTCATTCCCGGCGCCGAGCCGATGGACGGGTTCGCGGACCGCGTCCGGGCAGGGATCGGCCGGATCGTGGAGGCCACGGGACCGGGCCGCGCCGGGCTCGCGGTGGTCCATGGCGGCGTGATCGGAGAAGCGTGCCGCCAGGCTGCGCGATCGCGCCCGTTCGCCTTCATCCACTCCGACAACTGCTCCCTCTCACGGATCGTCGTATTCGCCGATGGCCGCTGGATGCTGCGGTCGTTCAACGACACGGCCCACCTCGACGCCTGAGGCGCCCACACGTCGCCCTCAGCCGACGTGCACCGTGGGATCGCCCGCCGACCTTTGGTCGGGCAGGTTGATGTCCACTCCCGGAGGCGGGTCGACGTGGTCGGCCTCGAGCAGCGGGTCACCCGTCTCGCGCTGCCAGCGCTCCATCCGCGCGCGTAGATCCGACAGCGCGCCGGACAGCGCGGGATCGCCGACGAGGTTGTTCGCCTCATTGGGGTCGAAGAGCAGGTCGTAGAGCTGCTCTGACGGGATCTTGCGCTCGGCCCAGCCGTTTGCGAGGAGCAGCTCCTTGCTGGGCCCGTCGTCGGTGTTCGGCAGCACCGGCGTGCGCCGGTCGCCCCAGCGGCGGATGTACTTGTAGCGGTCGGTGCGCACGCAGCGCTGGGGCTCGTATGCGGCGTGCCACGTGGACCCGGCATGGATCTCGTCGCGGACGCTCGCGACGTCGCCCTGCAGCATCGGCAGCAGCGAGACGCCCTGGACCCAGTCCGGCCGGGCGAGCCCGAGGTGGTCGCAGACCGTCGGGAAGAGGTCGAGATGGGAGACGAGCTTGTCATTCACGTGGCCTCCCGCGAACGGCCTCGGGCCGCGCAGGATCAGCATCACGCCGATCCCGCGGTCGTACAGCGTCGCCTTTGCGCCCGGGAACGGCATGCCATGGTCGGTGGTGAAGATGACCAGCGTGTCCTCGTCGAGGCCGCTCGCCTCGAGCTGGTTGAGCACCATCCCGACGCCCTGGTCGAGCGAGCGCGCGCTGGCCTTGAAGCCGGCGATGTCCTGGCGCACGTCAGGGTGGTCGGGCAGGTTGGCGGGCGGCTGGGAGAAGTGCGCGTCGCGGATCGACCCGGGCCCGAGGAACTCTCGGTGCGTCTCGAAGAACCCGACGCTGAGAAAGAACGGGCGGTCGTGATCGCGCTTGAGAACCTCGATCGCGAGCGGGGCGACCGACTCGACCTTCGTCGTCGGGATCTTCATCACCTCGTCGTAGCCGATGACCTCCGGCTCCTTGGAGATGTGCTGCTCGCCGATGAGCGTCGAGCGGTACCCGACGTCGTGCAGCGTGTGGACGATGTGGTGCGAGTAGTCGTTCAGCGACCAGCCGCGGTGGGCCAGCCCGAGCATGCCGTTGGCGTGGCCGTATTGCCCCGTCAACAGGCACGCGCGCGAGGCCGAGCACGTCGGGGCGGCGCAGAAGGCCTGGCGGAACAGGACGCCCTGGTCGGCCAGCGCCTGGATGTTCGGCGTCGGCACCTGGAAGCCGTAGGGCTGGACGAACCTCCCGGTGTCGTGGGAATGCAGATAGAGGATGTTCGGACGGTTCATCGGCGACTATTCTCTACCTATCGCATGGGATTGACGAACAAGCGATGACCCCGGACCGCTCCTACCTCGTCTGCGCAACCCCTCGCAGCGGCAGCACCCTACTGTGCCACCTGCTCGATCGAACGGGGGTGGCGGGACGTCCCGCGGAGTACTTCGAGGCGCTGCAGCACTCGGGGCTGCCACGCCGCCCCACCGAGTATTTCGACCGCGAGCGCCACGCGAACATCGTCGAGCGCCTGGCATTCCGGGAGATGCCCGACGAGCGCAGCCGGCCCACGCCCAATCCCCTGTGGAGCCCCGAGACCTACGACCGCTATCTCGCGTGGGCGATCGACCGGGGAACGACCCCCAACGGCATCTTCGGGGCGAAGCTCATGTGGGGCTACCTCGGTGACTTCGCGCACCTTCTGCGCGGCATCCGAGGCCTCGAGGCGCTGCCCGTCCCCCAGCTGTTCACCGCCGTCTTCCCTGACCTCCGTTACGTCCAGATCACGCGAACCGACAAGGTCCGCCAGGCCGTCTCGCTGTGGAAGGCGGTGCAGACGCAGGCGTGGCAGCGGGATGCCGGAAGCGCGAGCAACGCGGCGACGGGGCCAGAGTTCTCCTTCCGCGCGATCAACTACCTCGTGCGCCTGCTGACGGCGCACGACGCGTCATGGGACGCCTACTTCCTCGGACTCGGGCTCGAGCCGCTGAAGGTCACCTACGAGGAGCTCGCCGGGCAGCCCGAGCCGATCGTGCGCCGCGTCCTGGAGCACCTCGAGATCGGCGCGCCCGAGACGCTGGACCTCGGCGCGCCGAGGCTCGAGGCGCAGGCCGATGAGCTCTCCGAGGACTGGGTGCGCCGTGTTCACGAGCACTTGGCGGCGCTTGAGACGCCGACGTGAAAAACGCCGTAGGGTTGCGCGCCCATGTTCAAGAAGGTTCTGGTCGCCAACCGTGGCGAGATCGCGATTCGCGTCTTCCGGGCGCTCGACGAGATGGGCATCGCCTCTGTGGCGGTGTACTCCGAGCTCGACCGTGACGCCCTGCACGTCGAGCGCGCCGACGAGGCGTACCTGATCGGCGGCCCGACCGCGGCCGAGTCGTATCTGAAGATCGACAAGATCATCGAGGTCTGCA
>JAWVFZ010000245.1:0-3144 GCA_033855555.1 Solirubrobacteraceae bacterium | reverse complement strand
GTCACGACGCGCTACAGCGGGGGCTTCGTCCAGTCCGTGTCGGGACTCGGCGGCGCGACCGGGTCCAGCCCGGTCGACTGGTTCTACTTCGTCAACGGCAGCGAGGGGTCCAAGGGCGCCGCGTCGGTGCGGGTGCATCCGGGCGACCGCATCTGGTGGGATCGCCACGATTGGGGCGCGGCGATGGACGTGCCCGCGGTCGTCGGCTCGTACCCCGAGCCGTTCCTGCATGGCCTCGACGGCAAGCGCCTCCCCGTGCGGATCGAGTGCGCGCCGCCGACGGTCACCGGCTGCAAGACGGCCAGCGACCTGCTCGGCAAGGCGGGCGTGGTCGCGGCGCGGGGCGGCCTGCAGGCGAGCTTCACCCAGGAGACGCTGCGAATCGTGCTGGGCCTGTGGCCGGCGATTCGTACCGAGCCCGCCGCCCATCAACTGGAGCTCGGCCCGCAGACGAGCGGCGTCTTCGCACGGATGGCGCCCGACGGCAAGTCGCTGGCGCTGCTCGACGGCCAGGGCCACGTGACGCGGCGGCTGGGCCCCGGCACCGGGCTCGTGGCGGCGACCAGCGTCGAGCACGCCAAGCCGGTGTGGATCGTCACGGGCACCGACGCGCGCGGTCTCGCCGACGCCGCGGAGGCGCTGCAGTCGGGCGTGCTGCGAAACCGCTTCGCGCTCGTGACCGACCAGGGCCGGCCGATCAGCGCACCCGACGCCGGCCGCTGATGTACCGCCGCCGGGCCAGCCCCCTCCACGCCGCCCGGGCAACCGCGGCGGCGCTCTTCTGCGTGGTCGGGGCGACGCTCGGCGGCGTCGTGCCGAACCCTTTGGTGACGCTGGCGGTGGCGCTCGCTGCCCTCGGCGTCGCCGCGTCGTGCGGCGTGGGTCGCGAGGTGGCCGGTTCGCTGCGGCTGAGCCTGCCGCTGGCGCTCGTCCTCGTCGTGATCAACGTGCTCGTCGTGCGCCGCGGGCTCACCGTCTTCGCGCGGCTCGGAGAAGTCCCCCCGTTCGGCCAGGTCGACCTCACAGTCGAGGCGCTCGTCGCGGGCGGGCTCGTCGCGCTGCACGTCGTCGCGGTGATGGCATGGGCCGGCGTCTTCGCCTGCTGCGTGAACCCCGACGGGCTGCTGGAGGCCTTCCGGCGACTGTCGTTCCGCTCCGCGTTGAGCGCGACGCTGGCGACGCGTTTGATCCCCGTCCTGGCGCGCGACGCAGAGCGTCTGGGCGAGGCGCGGCGCTGCCGGCCCGACGGCGGGGGCGGCGGCGCGCGCGCCCGCGCCGCGGTGGTGCGCGCGGTCGCAACCGGCGCGCTCGACCGCGCCCTCGACGTCGCCGCCACGCTCGAGGTGCGCGGCTACGCGATCGCCGGCCGCCCGCCGCGGCGCCGCACTCCGCGCTCCCGGCACGACCTTGCGCTGCTCGCCGCCGGCACGGCGCTCGTGGCGTTGACGGTGCTCGCGCTCGTCGCCGGACCGGGCTACGACCCCTACGACCGCCTGCGGCTGCCGGAGCTGGGCTCGTCGCTGGCGCTCGCCGCCGCGGTGCTGGCCGCCGCGCTTGCGCCGATGGCCGACCGCCGCGGGATCGACCCATGAGATCAGTCCTCTCACTCGAGCGCGTCAGCTACCGCTACCCCGGCGCGGAGCACGATGCGCTGCGCGATGTCTCGCTCGAGGTCGCGCCCGGCGAGTTCGTCGTGCTGGCGGGCCTCTCGGCCTCGGGCAAGTCCACCGTGCTGCGGGCCGCGTCGGGCCTGGTCCCGCACTTCCATGGCGGGACGTTCGCCGGCCGGGCGGTCGTCGGCGGGATGGACACCCGCGAGCACGGGCCGGGCGACCTCGCCGCGGCCGCCGGGACGCTCTTCCAGGATCCCGAGACGCAGTCGGTGATGGCGACGGTGCGCGCCGAGCTCGCGTTCCCGCTGGAGAACCGCGGCTGGCCTGCCGGAGCAGTGGCGCGCGGGGTGGAGGAGGCGGCGCTGGCGCTCGGCATCGAGGCGCTGCTCGACCGCCCGACGCCGGAGCTCTCGGGCGGCGAGCTGCAGCGCGTCGCGCTCGGGGCGGCGCTCGCCGGGCGCCCGCGGATCGTGCTCCTCGACGAGCCGACCTCGCAGCTGGACCCGGTCGCCGGCGACGAGCTCGTCTGGCTGCTGCGGCGGCTGAATGAGGAGTGGGGAACCGCCGTCGTGCTGGCCGAGCACCGGCTCGAGCGCTGCCTGGCCCACGCCGACCGGATGGTCGTGCTCGACGACGGCGCGATCGCGTGCGACGCGCCGCCCTCGGAGGCGCTGGCCTGGGCGGCCGAGCACGCGCCCGCGCTCCAGACCCCGGCAGCGCGGATGTTCGCCCGCGCAGGCCTGCGCCCGCCACCTTCCTCGGTGCGCGACGCGCGCGCGACGCTGCGCGGCCACGGGTTGATCGAAGACGATCCCGGCGCCGTGCCGCCTGCGGCCCCCGATGCGCCGCGCCGCGGCCGCGCGCAGCGCCGTGCTGCCGCGCTGGCCTTCGACGGCGTCTGGCACGAGATCCGCGGCGGGCGGGCGATCCTGCGCGGGGTTGATCTCGTCGTCGCGCCCGGCGAGCGGGTCGCTCTGATGGGGCGCAACGGCGCGGGCAAGTCGACGTTGCTGCGCCACGCCGCCGGACTGCTCGAGCCCACGCGCGGGCGCGTGCGCGCGGCCGGGCGCGTCGGACTGCTGCTGCAGACGCCCGGCGACTACCTCGTCCACGAGCGCGTCGGCGACGAGGCCAGTGCCGAAGCGCTCGGGACGGTCGGGCTGACTGACGTCGCCGACCGCCACCCGCGCGACCTCTCCGGCGGCCAGCGCCAGCGCCTCGCGCTCGCGATCGTCATGGACGGCCCCGACCCGCCGGCCTGCCTGTGCCTCGACGAGCCGACGCGCGGCATGGACCGCGCCGCCAAGGGCGAGCTCGCCGACCGGCTGCATGGCCTGCCCGGCGCGGCGCTCGTCGCCACCCATGACCCCGAGTTCGCGGTGGCGGTCGCCGAGCGCGTCGTGCTGCTGGCCGACGGGCGCGTCATCGCCGACGGGCCCGCGCGCGAGGTGCTCGCGGGCGGGTGGTACTTCGCGACCGAGACGGCGCGGGTGCTGGGCGGTCTCGGCGGGGCGCTGACGCCCGAGGAGGG
>JAWVFZ010000244.1:0-3179 GCA_033855555.1 Solirubrobacteraceae bacterium | reverse complement strand
GTGGGCGGCGGCACGCCGTTCTTCACGGCCCTGGACAACTGGGTGAACCTGAGCCTGGTGGAGACCCGGACGTTTCCCGACGGCGTGGTGCTGACCAGGTACGAGACCAGGCGCTGAGTGCCCGACGGTCCTCTAGCGGCGGAGCTCGCCCCGTAGCCTGGCAGCGAGCCGCACAGAGGCCTCGATCTCGACTTTGCGTATCGAGACGCTCTCGACGTTCAGGCCAAAGGGAACGCCGACCCGCCGGCAAAAGGCGATCAGCTCGATCGCCGTCGCGACCGCTTGATCGTAGGACGCGTCAAGGGTGTCGTCAGCATGGCGCAGATCGTTCGCGATCCAGCGCGGCACGTCGACACCCAGCCACCGGAGGAACTCCAATGTCTTCATTGAGCCGCAGACTGAGAATGTGAACACGATCGGCACCGGCTCCAGGTTCTGGGCGGCGCACTCGTAGCGATAGTCGGAGACCAAGTCCTTCGCAGCGTTGACGTCGTAGACGACCTGGGTGACGAAGAAGGAGCAGCCTGCAGCCTGTTTAGCGATGAGGCGTAGGTGCTCATTGCCCCCGCGCGCGTGCCGCTCGGGGATCGCGACTCCGCCTAGCGGCAGATCCGGCCGGACTTCGGTCCGGAGCTCGTATGCCCGCGAGAGCGAGGTTGCAACCGCCTTCCCGCCGGATGAGGCCCCCACGAAGACCGACAACGCTCGGGCCGGATCCTGGTCGCGGAGCCATAAACGGAGGCCGTCCTCGGCGTGCTTGCTGACCGCGCGGTAAACGATGGCAGGCACGTCCAAGCTCACGAGATCACGAGCGAGGTACTCGGCCGGATCCATCGTCGGCAGGAACGGGAACGGGCGCTCGCTGGGATTACGGTCGCTCTCGTCATCGATGTCGTACAGAACGAGGCCATCTATCCCCACCGACCGGAGTCGCGCGAGTGTGACCTCAGCGATCTGCCTGGTCTGCTCCGGTCCGGTCGCCAGCCTCGGTGGCGTCACCGCGAAAATCAAGAACTCACCCATACGATCGGCGATGCGCCGCTGTAGCTCCAAGCGCGGAACCGTAGCCAACCGTGGACGCCTCGGGCCAGCCCGGCGCCGCGTCCTGCACGTCCAGTCGCGCCATGGCCAAATGAGACCCGACAAGCTGACGGGCGACCTGGCCGCGAAACGGCACGACTGGCTGGGTGTCTTGAACAGCTGGCCGGACTGCGCGAGCGCCAATCGTGCCCATTGACGAGCAGGCTCGAGCAGGACGGGACTGCCGGTTCACGCCTGCTGCGACTCCCGCCGGCATGCGTAGCCCAGAGGCAGGAGCCCGTTGGGACTATCGGCGTTGCTCGCCGAGCCTGCGCCGTAGCGCGAGGATCTCGCCGTGTGCGGCGGCGAGATCCTGTCGCAGTTGCGGCGCTTGGACGCCGGCTCCTCGCACGGCTTGGTGGGTCTGCGCGGTGGCGTCGAGCGCGGCGATGATGCTTTGCAGAGCGCGTCGCTCTTTGCGGCGCTCGCGCAGCCAGACGTTGTCTTCGGGCATCTCGCGTCCGGTCTTGCGTTGGAACTGCTCGCGACGTGCGTCGACGATCTGGAGCAGCCCGGAAAGCTGACGCTGTTTGACGACATGTCGCTGATGGAGGCGCCGCGGCTGCGGTGCGTTCGTTCCGAGGCCTCGGGCGGTGCGCCGGCGGCTGTTGGTCTTGCCTCGAAGCAGCAGCGCCGCGAGGTGGTCGTTCGGTGGCTCAGCAGGTCAGGCTATGGGCCGGTCGGCGTAGATCGCGCGCTCGAATGGCCAGCGCTCGACGAGCCAGCGCGACACCGCGGCGTGCAGCGGGCTGTCCAGCTCGGGGACGTCAGCGCGAACCCAGGAGCGGACGTCCGCATCGTTGCCGCCGTCCTTGGCGGGGTAGATGTACAGGCAGCCGATGACCTCCTCGGTGCCCGGCCGGAGTACGGTGAACGTGAAGCCGGTGCGCTCGGCGAAGTCGCGCGCGTGCCTTTCCAGGTCGCCCCGGTTGGCGTCGAGCGACATGCCCTCGACCGGCGGCCAGCCCCAGGACTCGAAGCCGGGCGTCGCGCGGATGTGCGCGATGCTCGACGTCCACGCCGCGTGGTCGGACTCGTTGTGCTGCGCGCCGAGCGGCACGAGGTGGAACTCAGGCAGCTCCAGCTCCCGCGGCGGGTCGAAGTCGTCGGGCACGAAAGGCTTGGCGCCCACGGCCCGTGAGACTACCGCTGGACCAGGAGGGCGGCCCCGCCGCTGGCATCGACACGCGCCGCTCGCTACCGCTTTCGCCTGAACTGAGCAGCGTCGCCGGCGGCGCCCAAAGTCGGAGGCCACAGGCTCGTGCCGGCCGCTTCTGCCTTCGCAAAAGGAGACAAAAGGAGATGGCCGGCGAAAAGCGCCTCCCGCCCTCCGCTCCAATCGTGCCGCAGCGACGAAAGGCCCGCGTTGCAGGGCCGTCTCCAATGGCGAGACCCGGACTCGAACCGGGGACACCACGATTTTCAGTCGTGTGCTCTACCAACTGAGCTATCTCGCCGAGCGTGGAGAGGGTAGCGGGCGCGCTACGGTGCGCGCCCGTTCATGCGCCCTCTCATCGTCCTCCTGACGCTCGCTGCGATCGCTGTCACCGGGTGCGGCGGCGGCGGGTCGAAGGCGGAGGCGCCGGCGGTCGCCGATCCGCTGGGCGAGGCGCTCGCCTATCTGCCGACAGACGCTCCCGTGATCGCCGCGGTCGCCACCGACCTCGGACATGGTCAGGGGGCGGCGGCTCGCAATCTCGTGGAGCGGTTTCCCGGCGCCGAGCTCGCGGTGGCGAAGGTGCGCGAGCGCATCGACGCCATCACCGGGCTGCCGGCGACCGGTGACGTCGGGCCGCTACTGGGCAACGACCTGGTGCTCGCGCAAACGAGCCTCGGCCCGTTCGCAGCATGGGTCGTGAGGGATCCCCGAAAGCTGCGCACCCTGCTCGACGACGAGGTCGCCCGAAACGTGCTGACCAAAGGGCCCGCGGCGGACGGGTACGCGAACTACACGCGAACCGGGACGCTGATCGCCGTCAAGGGAGCGGTCGTCGTCGCCGGTGCGCCCACGCCGGTGCGCGAGGCGCTCGTGCGCCGCACCCGCTCGACCGGCATGACCCGCGCCCTCTTCACCGCGCGGCTGCGCGGTCTGCCCGCCG
>JAWVFZ010000243.1:0-3452 GCA_033855555.1 Solirubrobacteraceae bacterium | reverse complement strand
TCGAGGGGGTCCCCGCGTGTGACGCCCCTGTCCGCCGCGCGGGCGCCGCCCCGCCCGGGATCCTGCGCGATGGTCCGTGTGATCAGCGCGACCCCCGTCCGCGTGCTGCCACGATCGCTGGTGGTGGTGATGGTGAAGTCGTCCTCGCCTTCGAACGCGGAAGCCGGGGTGTACTCGAAGTAGATCGCGCGGGAGAGGCCGGCGTCGTACACGCTCGCCGGCGTCACGTCGAAGCGGGTGATCGTCCCACGGCTCGGCGGCGTGCCGAGCTGCGGCGTGAAGTCGTCCCCGTCGGCGTCCGTGCACCCAACGGCGAACAGCCGCGTCGCGCCAGGACGGAGGTAGACGGTGAGGGGGTCGGCGACGAACGCGCCCCACGGAACCCGGGTGCAGACCGGCTTGTGGTCGGCCGCTGGCCCGAACTCGAGGTCGATCGCCGCGGCATCCGACTTCGCGCCGAATTGATCGGTCGCCCAGTACGTGCTGTGCTCGGTCCCCGACGAGGCGGCGGTGCGGTAGTGCCATGCGCTCGGTGACACGTCGCCCGCCGACGGCCGGACCAACACCGGCGCGTCGGAGTGGGTGCCCGGTCCACCACCCTGGATCGTGAAGTCGTCGTTCTCGGCGTCCGTGCACGACACTGGGAAGGCGAGGTCAGCCGGCCCGGAGCCGGAGGTCCGCTGCACGAGCGACTCGGGCTCGCAGACCGGCGCTGTGTTCTGGTCCAGCGGGACTACGTTGACGTAGGCGCCCGCCCGCGCCGCGCCACCGGGCCCCGATACCTCGAATTCGAGGTAGCTGCTCGGCGCAGCCGCGTCATCAGGTAGCAGGCGAAAGGTCACCTGCCGTCCCGAGAGCGCGAAGTCAGAGAGCGTGACGTGGTCCGGGACGCTCGTCACCGCGGCGCGGTCGACGTTGAAGCACCAAACCCCGTACTGACGCTCGATGCCGGGCCGCGCCCAGGCGTAGCTGCTGTTGCAGAACGGCTCGTCGGAAGCGTCGACAGCCGACGCACCGATCAGGCCGACTGACACCCAGCCCGCCGCCACACCCAGGAGCCTCCCGCCCACGCCCGCAAGCGTACCCCGCGGCGGGCCGCCTCACGCCGGTCCGTGACCTCCGCCGCCAGGCGTTTCGATGCGCAGCCGCTGTCCCGCCCGCAGCTCCCCGGTCGCCTTCGGCTCCAGGTCCTCGCCGTCGAGCAAATTGCGCCCTTTCTCGCCATCGGCGCCGCCGTCGGCGCCGCGCGGCGCGTGCCGCCGGCGCTCGGTCAGCAGCGAGTAGGTCATCGGCTCCAGCGCCTCGAGCTCGCGGATCACGCCGGCGCCGCCGCAATGCTCGCCGGCGCCGCCGCTGCCACGTCTCACCGCGTACTCGACGACCCGCACCGGGAACTCCAGCTCGAGCGCCTCGACCGGAGTGTTCAGCGTGTTGGACATCGCGACGTGCACGGCGCTCGGGCCGTCGGCGTCCGCGCACGCGCCCTGACCGCCGCCGAGCGTCTCGTAGTAGGTGAAGCGCTCGTTGCCCAGCGTCAGGTTGTTCATCGTGCCCTGGCCCAGCGCATGGCCGAACGCCCCGAGGACAAGGTCTGCCACGCGCGAGCTGGTCTCCACGTTGCCCGCGACGACGGCGGCCGGGGGACGGGCGTCGAGCAGCGTTCCGGGCTCCGTGATCACTCGGACCGGGCGGTGCGCGCCGGCCGAAGCCGGGATGTCGGGGTCGGTGAGGACGCGAACGGCGAACAGGCAGGCGCTACGGGTGACCGCCAGCGGGCAGTTGAGGTTGCCGCGGACCTGGCCCGCGCTGCCGCTGAAGTCCAGCGTCAGCTCGTCGCCCGCGACCGTCGCGCGGAGGTGGAGCACGAGGTCGCCGTCGAGCCCCTCCAGGACGTCGGTCGCCTCCACCGTGCGATCGGGCATCGCCGCGAGGCAGGCGCGCGTGCGGCGCTCCGCGTAGTCGAGTACCTCCGCCGTCGCCGCGCGCAGGGTGACGCGGCCGACGCGGTCGGCGAGCTCGCCCAGCCGCCGGACGCCGGTGCGGTTGGCCGCAAGCTGTGCGCGCAGGTCGGCCCGGCGCTCGTCGGGGTTGCGCATCAGCGCCGACAGCTCGGCGATTGCGGCGTCGTCGAGGACGCGCGGGGAGATCACCACGCCCTCCTCGGCGAGCGTCGTGGAATCGGCCGGCATCGATCCCGGGATCTTGCCGCCGACGTCGGCGTGGTGGGCGCGCGAGGCGGCAAAGCCGATGAGCTCGCCGCCGTGGAAGGCGGGGGTGACGACGGTGATGTCGGGCAGGTGGGTGCCGCCGGCATAGGGGTCGTTGAGCACCCAGGAAACGCCGTCGCGATGGTCCTCGCCGACGACGGCTTCGATGGCGGCCGGCATCGCGCCGAGGTGCACGGGGATGTGCTCGGCCTGCATCACCATCTCGCCGGCGGGATCGAACAGCGCGGTCGAGCAGTCGCGGCGCTCCTTGATGTTGGCCGAGTGCGCGCTGCGCACGAGCGCGGCGCCCATCTCCTCGCAGGCGGCCTTCAGCGCGCCGGTGACGACCTGCAGCTCGACCGGGTCGAGGCTCATCGCGTGAGCACCGTTCCATGCGCGGTCTGCTCCTGTCGCCAATCGTCCGGGACGAACAGCGAAGGCGGCGACTCGTCCGCGCGCAGCTCCACCGCGGGGCCGGGGTCCACGCCGGTCACCCGCAGCGTGACGAGCTCCACGTCGGCATCGTCGTCGCGGTAGCCATAGCGCTCCTCGTGTAGGGCGCCGAACGCCTCACGCAGCTCCGCGGCCGATTCGGCGCCCTTGACGGTCAGCTCGTGCGCCTGCCCGCGGTAGCGCAACTCGCATGCGAGCTCGACACGATCGCCGGCGGGGCGCAGCTCCTCCACCGCGGCGCGCAGCGCTGCGTCGGTCAGTACGTCGCCGCGCAGCAGGACGGTGCGCTGGACCTGGGTGCGCCGGTCGGCCGCCGCCAGGCCCAGCGCGCTCAGCACCCCGCTGGCGGGCGGCACGAGAATGCGGGTGATCCCGAGCTCGTCGGCGAGCTCGGCGGCGTGCAGCGGCCCGGCTCCGCCGAACGCCAGCAGCGTGAACCGCCGCGGGTCCAGCCCGCGCTCGACCGTCATCACCCGCAGTGCGCGGACCATCTCCGCGTTGGCGACGCGCACGATCCCGCGCGCGCACTCCTCGACGCCGAGCGAGAGCTCCTGCGCCAGCCGGCCGACCGCCGCGCGTGCCGCCTCGACGTCCAGCTGTACGCCGCTCAGCGGTGTCTGGGGATCGAGGCGCCCGAGCACGAGGTTCGCATCGGTGACCGTGGCCTCGGTGCCCCCGCGCCCGTAGCAGGCCGGGCCCGGCTCGCTGCCGGCCGACCGCGGTCCGACGCGGAGCGCCTCGGTGTAGGGATCGACCCAGGCGATCGAGCCGCCGCCACAGGCGATCGAGCGG
>JAWVFZ010000242.1:0-2874 GCA_033855555.1 Solirubrobacteraceae bacterium | reverse complement strand
GTCGGCGTCGGTGACCGTCACCGGCCGCGCGCTCTCGGGCGTGGAGGGCACCGAGCTGAACGCAACGGTGGCGAGCGGGTCGACGAGCGAGAAGACCAGCGCTTGCCTGCGGGCGACGATCGCCTGGGGCGACGGCACGACGTCGGCGGGCACGATCCCGACCGGGGGGAGCAGCTACACGGTGCGCGGCCGCCACACCTACGCGCAGGCCGGATCCCCGGACCTCGTGACGACCGTGCGCGACACCTGCGCTGCGGGAAGCGGCAGCGCGCACTCCGCCGTCACGATCGCCGATGCGCCGCTCACGGCGACCGGCCGGGCGGTCAGCTCCTACGCGCGCTACCCGGCGACGCTCGTGGTCGCGACCTTCACCGACGCCAACCCGCTGGCGCAGCCCGGCGACTTCAGCGCGACCGTGGATTGGGGCGACGGCACCAGCGGCCCCGCGCAGGTCACCGCGCACGCAGGCGGCGGCTTCGATGTGACTGGCACCGTCATGTACCAGAACCCCGACGTCTATCCCGTCTCGGTGGCGATCGCCGACGTCGGCGGCGCCAGGGCGGCCGCCACCAGCTCCGCGACCGTCACCGCTGCTCCGCCGCCGACCCATCTGCTCGGCGTCGGCGGATCCCCGGCGCATGACCCGCTCGTCGGCGCCTACGCGCCCAACGGCGACCTCCTGCTGCGCTTCCGCGCCTACCCGAAGGGGATGCGCTCGGGCGTGCGCGTCGCGACCGGCGACGTCAACGGCGACGGCGCGGCGGACGTGATCACCGCGCCCGGCGCCCAGGGCCATGCGCTCGTCCACGTCTTCTCCGGCATCGACGGCCACCTGCTGAGGACATTCCGCGCCTTCACCGGTGGATTCCATGCCGGTCTCTACGTCGCCGCGGCGGATGTCGACGGCGACAAGCGGGCCGACATCATCGTCGGCGCAGGCGAGGGCGCGAGCCCGCGCGTGCGAATCTTCGCGGGCGCCGGCGGCAAGCGCATCGGCTCGTTCTTCGCACGCCGGCGCGGGTCGCGGATCGGCGTTCGCGTCGCGGCCGGCGACATGGACGGGGACGGCAAGGCCGAGATCGCGACAGCAGGCGGCCCCGGCGCGGGCGCGGCCGTTCGCGTGTTCAAGCCGAACGGGGCTCCCGTAAAGACGCTGCGTCCCAGCGGGCTGCGTGCTCGTCATGGGCTCTCGCTGGCGATGGGCGATCTCAACGGCGACGGCCTCGCCGACCTCGCGCTGGGCGGTGACGCGCAGGTCGTGGTCCTCGGCGCCGACGCCACGCGGCTCGCGGCGTGGCGCCCGTTCGCAGCTGCCCGCGGCAAGGGGCTGCGCGTCGGCATTGCCGACCTGACCGCGGACGGCACCCCGGAGGTCGCCGTGGTCCGCGTACGGCCCGGCGGGCGCATGCGCGCCTTCACGGCCGGGACCTGGGCGCGCGTGGGCTCCCTCATGGGCGGTCGCCCGCCCCAGGGCGCCGTGTATCTCGGCTAGGGCTTGACCGCCCCGTAGCGCGCGTAGTGGCGCTCGGGGATGTCCTCCTCGCGCTTGTACCAGTACCAGGTGCATGGGCCGGTGGCGAAGTCCTCGGGCGGGTCGGACGGGTACAGCGGATGGCCGCTCCACTCGATCGGCAGCTTCTCGTTCATGAACGAGCAGTGCGTGCAGTAGAGCGGGAAGTCCTTGCGCCCGTAGGACCAGTCGTGCGCCTCGCGCGTCCTGCCGTAGCCGCTGGACTCGTACAAGCCCTTGCGCACGAGCCGCTGCCCCGACCCGCACGGGTTCATCGTGAAGGTCACCTTCTCCTCGTCCTCGGTGATGGCGAAGCGCCCGGGGTGCTCGCCGACGCCGGAGCCAGAGTGCGCGCGCCAGGTCGCGGCCAGCATCAGCACGAGCCGGCGGCGGTCGACGCTGCGGATCGCGTCGTGGTGGCGGTGCCAGCCGCGCTCGGTGCACTGCGTCCATGCGTCGGCGACCCCCTCGTCGCCCAGCTTGTCCTGCACGAACGAGATCAGCCCGAGGATCGACTCGGCCATCAGGTCGTGCAGCATCAGCCACTCGTGCTTCATCTCCTCGCAGCGGGCCTTCGCCGCCTCGAGGTCGCCGGCGTCGATCGCCTCGATCGCGCGGTCCATGGTCGGGCGGGAGAGCTCCGCGAGCTCCTCCTCGGAGAACCAGCGTTCGCTCATGGACCGGACGGTATCGCCCTTGGGTACGCTGACGAGCATGCCCTGGGACTTCTCGACGGACCCCGACTTCCAGGAGCAGCTCGATTGGATGGCGCAGTTCGTGCGCGACGAGATCTGGCCGCTCGAGACCCTCGTGGCGGAGCTCGACCAGCCCGCGCTCGAGCGCATCTACAAGCCGCTGCAGCAAACCGTCAAGCAGCGCGGCCTGTGGGCGGCGCACCTGGACCCCGAGCTCGGCGGCCAGGGCTTCGGTCAGCTCAAGCTCGGGCTGATGCACGAGATCCTCGGCTCCTCGCCGTTCGCGCCCAACGCGTTCGGCTGCCAGGCGCCCGACAGCGGCAACTCCGAGATCCTCGCGCTCGCCGGCACGGCCGAGCAGAAGGAGCGCTGGCTGCATCCACTGCTGGAGGGCGACCTCAAGTCTGCGTTCTCGATGACGGAGCCCGACAGCGCCGGATCCGACCCCACGCAGCTCAAGACGCGCGCTGTCCGCGACGGCGACGACTACGTGATCAACGGGCACAAGTGGTTTTCCTCCAACGCCTCGATCGCGGACTTCCTGATCGTCATGGCGGTCACCGATCCCGAGGCGCGATCGCATCAGCGCGCGACGATGTTCATCGTCCCGACCGACACCCCGGGGGTGAACATCCTGCGCGACGTCTCGACGATGGAGCATCCGCAGGA
>JAWVFZ010000241.1:0-5737 GCA_033855555.1 Solirubrobacteraceae bacterium | reverse complement strand
GTATCCGTCCTTGCCGTGGAGCTCCTGGCCGGCGTGTGCCACGGCGCGAAGCCTAATGCGGCCCGCCCCGCCGACAGACGCCGCGGCCGCACGCGCGGTACTCGAAGCCGGGCAGGAGCGGCCAGCGCCGTTCGAACGCATAGGTGATCCCGGGTCCGCCACGGCGAAGCGTCACGACGTATGGCGTGTCGAAGGCCCAGCCGCCGTCGAAGCCAGAGAACGCGGCCTCGAGACCGGCCCGGACGCCGGCCGCGTAGCTCCCGCGCCGGACCGGCTTGCCCTGATTGTCGACGGACGCGCGCCCGCCGGCGAATGCCGCCGCGCCGACGGCGATCACGACGATCCCGAGGCGAATGCGGGTTGCCATGACGGGTATCGACCTCCCATGCGCTTCGTCCTCTACGGACTGATCTTCGCCGCTCTCGTGTACGCGATCAGCGGCGGGCACGTCTTCCTCCTCCCCCTGTTCTTCCTGCTCCCGCTCGGCGGGGGCCTGTTCCACCGCCGCCGGCGCCGGCAACGGTCGCCCTGGTGAAAGGACGACGGCGAGCCGCAACTGTGTGCTGAGGGAGTCGCGACCCGCCAGGACTGGGATACCCGCCGCCGCCCGCCGCCACCCGGCCGCGGCTGCCGGAGCGCAAGGATGTAGTGCATGGCGAACATGACCTATGACCTGGGCGGGCGCCCGATCAACCGGATGGGCTTCGGGGCGATGCAGCTACCGGGCCCTGGCGTGTGGGGGCCGCCGAAGGACCACGCCGCCGCGCTGGCGGTGCTGCGCCGTGCCGTGGAGCTCGGCGTCAACCACGTCGACACCGCCCAGTACTACGGGCCCGATGTCGCCAACGACCTGATCCGTGAGGCGCTGAGGGCGGGCGGTTCCTATCCCGACGACCTGCGGATCGTCACGAAGCTCGGGGGCCGGCGCGGCGAGGACGCTTCATGGCTACCCGCGCTCGCGCCTGCGGAGCTGCGCGCCGGCGCCGAGGACAATTTGCGCTCGCTCGGCGTCGAGCGCCTCGACCTCGTCAATCTGCGCCTGATCGAGGGCGCCGACGTGCCGTTCGAGGAGTCCCTCGGCGCGATCGCTGACCTTCGCGACGAGGGCAAGATCGAGCTCATCGGCCTGAGCAATGTCGGCGTCGAGCAGCTCGAGGCGGCCCTGGCGCTGGCGCCGATCGCCGGCGTGCAGAACCACTACAACGTGCTCGAGCGGGGCGAACAGGCGCTGTTCGAGGCGTGCGCCCGCCACGGGCTGGCGTTCACGCCGTTCTTCCCGCTGGGCTCAGCGTTCACCGGCGGCCCGGCGAAGCTTGCTTCCAACACCGTCCTGCTGGAGATCGCCACCAAGCACGAGGCGACGCCCGCGCAGATCGCGCTCGCCTGGCTGCTGCACGCCGGCGACCACATCCTGCTGATCCCCGGCACGTCGTCGGTCGCGCACCTCGAGGAGAACGTGGCGGCGGCCGAGATCGAGCTCGACGCGGACGACCTCGCGAGCCTGGACGCGATCGGGGGCTAGGCCTGCAGCACCTCATGGGCGAAGCGCACGGCCAGTGCGCCGTCGCCGACGGCGCCGGCGACGCGGTTCGTCGAGCCGGCGCGGACGTCGCCCGCGGCGAACACGCCGGGCCAGACGGTCTCGAGCAGGTGCGGCCGGCGGTCTGTGGAGGGCCAGCGGCGCAGTCCCTCGCACGCCGCCGCGGCATCGCCGCAGGTGATGTAGCCGGCCTCGTCGACGTCGAGCATCCCGTCCACCGCCTCGGTGCACGGGTCGGCGCCGATCATCACGAAGACGGCCGATACCGCGACCCGCTCGACGTTCCCGTCGGCACGGCTGCGCAGATCCGCATGCTCGAGGCGCCCGTCGCCGTGCACGGCGCTGACCTCGGTCCGGGTCATGATCTCGATGTTCGGACGCGCTTCGATGCGCTCGACCAGGTAGCGCGACATCGTCGCCGCGAGGCCGTCGCCGCGGATGACGAGGCGGACGGTGCGCGCCGGGCGCGACAGGTGCACCGCCGCCTGGCCGGCGGAGTTGCCGCCGCCAACCACGATCACGTCCTCGCCACGGCAACGCTCGGCGTCGCTCGCCATGGCGGCGTGGTAGACGCCCGCGCCCGTGAACCGCTCGATGTTGGCGGCCGCGAGCGTGCGCCAGCGAGCACCGGTTGCGACGACCACCGTGCGGGCAAGCGCATGCTGGCCGTCGTCGAGGTCGATGCGGACGAGCCCCTCGTCGCCGCGCGCGAGCTCGACCGCACGGTGAAAGCTCGACAACACAGCGTCGAACCGGCGCGCCTGCAGCGTCGCCTTGCGCGCCAGCTCGCTGCCCGAGATCCCGGTGGGGAAGCCGAGGTAGTTCTCGATCCGCGTGCTCGTGCCGGCCTGGCCGCCTGGCGCCCAGGCCTCGGTCACGAGCGTCCGTAGCCCCTCCGAGCCGCCGTAGACGGCAGCCGCAAGTCCCGCCGGGCCGCCGCCGAGCACGACCAGGTCGAACCGCTCGCCGTCGATCTCCGCCCGCAGGCCGAGCTCGCGGGCGACCTGGGCGGCGGAGGGGTTGCGCAGCACCGCGGTATTGCGCACGAGGACGGGTGTCTCCTCGCGCGGGATCTGCAGCCAATCGAGCATCGCCCCGCTCTCGTCGTCGGTGTCGACGTCGTACCAGCGCACCGGGATCAGATTGCGCTCGAGCAGGTCACGCACCTCGAAGGCGCGCCGGGAACCGCGAGGAGCGATGAGCCGCAGCACGCCGTGGCCGTTCGCCACGTGCCACTCCCTGCGCGCCATCATCGTGCGCAGGATGAGCTCGGCGAGCTCAGGCCACGACGCAAGCATCGCTCGAAGCGCGGAGCGCTCGAAGGCGATCACGTCAGTCGGCTCGTCGGCGACACACTCGGCGATCGCGGGCTCGCCCGTGAAGGTGGCGATGTCGCCCAGGAACGTCCCGGCGTCGGCCTCGCCGACCCAGACGTCCTTGCCCGGCTTGCGGTCCAGCACCCGTACCCTGCCGCGCTCGATGACGAAGAACGGGGCGTCACGCTGCCCCTGCTCGTACAGCGTCTCCCCGGCTTCGAACGAACGGCGGGTGCCCAGCTCCGCGAGCCGCTCCAGCTTCTTGGCGGACATCCGCGGGTACATCAGCTCGTCGCCGAGGTCGGGAAAGCTCTCGGCGCGAATCTGCGTGGGGGTGGTGGTTCCCTCGATCGACACGGTCGTCTACGTAGGGGTAGCAGACTCCGCCGGCAGCAGCGGAGAGAGAGGGATTCGAACCCTCGGTGGACCGTAAAGCCCACACACGATTTCCAGTCGTGCCCGTTCAACCACTCCGGCACCTCTCCAGCGCGCCCGAGTGTAGATGACTACTTCTGCCAGTTGCCGTCGACGAGTACGGGCACCTCGGCGCCGCCGTCGCGCTCGATGCCGAAGACGTCCACCTCTGGGCCGCCGATCATGAAGTCGACGTGGATCGCGCTGTTGTTGATCCTGGCGCGGTCCTCGTCGCCGGCCGTGAAGGCGTAGGCCTGGCCGAGCGCGATGTGGCTGGCGGCGTTCTCGTCGAGCAGCGTGTCGAAGAAGACGGTGTCGAGCGGCCCGATGCGGCCCTGGCGGTCGACGAGGGCGACCTCGCCCAGGCGGGCGGCGCCCTCGTCGCGGGCCGCGTAGCCGCGCAGGATCTCGGCGCCCTCGTCGGCCTCGATGCGCACGGCCCGGCCATCGCGAAACTCGACCTCGAGGCCGCGGATGATCGAGCCGCCGACGACGAGGGGCTTGGTCGAGCGCACGACGCCCTCGGTCCGTTCGGGATCGGGGCAGCTGAACACCTCCTCGGACGGGAGGTTCGGCATGTGCACGATGCCGTCGACCGTCTCGAAGTCGCCGACGGAGAGCCACTTGGAGCTGGGCAGGAGGCCGACGGTGAGGTCGGTGCCTGGACCGCGGAAGCGCACCGCGTCCAGGCGGCGGGCGTTGAGACGCTCGCGTGCCTCGATGAGCACGCCCAGGCGCTCCCGCCAGGCCGCGATCGGGTCTTCCTCGTCCAGGCGACAGACGTGCAGCACCTGCTCGACGAGCTTCGCGTAGGCCTCGTCGTCCGGCAGGTCCGGGTGCACGAGTTGCGCCCAGGGGAGGCTCGGGCACGGCACCGCGGTCCAGTTGGTGGTGCGGTCGTTGACGACCTTCGCGCCCTCCTTGAGGGCCGGTAGCTGGTCGCGGCCGCTGCGGGCCGGGTCGAGGTCGTCGAGCAGCCCGGGGCTCGCGGGACCGGTCAGGCCGATTCGCGCGCAGCGCTGGCGGCCCATCTCGAGCACCCGCTCGCCGAGCCAGCTCGGAACGAAGTCGAGGGTCTCCTCGTCGGCATGGAGCAGTCGTGCGCGCTTGACGTGAAGGTCGAAGTAACTGACGTCGACGAACTTCGCACCTGCCCGGTAGGCGCTCGCGGCGAGGGCACGGACCATGTCCTCCTTGCCCAGCTCGGCGCCGATGGCGACGATCTGCTGCGGCTGGACGTTCGCCGCGAAGCCGACCACGAGCTCCGCGTAGCGCTCCAGGGTCGCAGCATCCATCGCAGTGCGGTTACCCCTCTGGTTGCCCACGCTCACTGGCTCTTCTCCTCCTCGCTGCGCTCCTGCTGCGCGAGCCGGCCCGCGAGGTATGCCGCCTTCTCGGCGCGCCGGTCGTGCGTCTTCGCCTCGTCGTCGGAGACGGCCTCCTGCGCCTGCCGGCGCTCGTCGCGCGCCTTCGAGGACTGCGCGACCCGCAGCTCCTCGGTCTTCGGATCCTCGTCGGGGCTCATTCCGCGGGCGGCTCGTCGACCATCCCGAGCGCGCCCGCGATTCCGGAGACGTCGATCACGCGATCCACTTCGGTGCCGTGCTCGGCTCGGACGATCACGAGCGAGCAGCCGGCGTCCTTGGCGGCGCTGTGGCCGGCGACGAGCGCGCGGACGCCGCTGGAGTCCATGAAGTCCAGGCCGCGCAGGTCGACCACGAGCGGCTCGCCGGCGCGCAGACGCTCGTGCAGCGCGTCCTCCAGCTCGGGGGCGGTCGCAAGGTCGAGCTCGCCGGCCAGCTCGAGGACCGTGCGGCCATCAAGCCGTGCGACGACGATCGAGAAGGCGGGTTCCTCGAGTTCTGCCATCCGGTACCAAGCGTAGAGAAACCGGGTGACTGTCTGCCGCAGCGCCCCGGCCTCGCCACGTCTAGAGTCCCGCGCCGTGAGCTCTCGCAACGTCCGCACGGCAACCTTCGACTTCCTGCGCGCGCGCGGGATGACCACGATCTTTGGCAACCCCGGCTCCACCGAGCTGCCGATGTTGCAACAGTTTCCGTCCGACTTCACCTACGTCCTGGGCCTGCAGGAGGCCAGCGTCGTCGGCATGGCCGACGGCTACGCACAGGCTTCCGGGCGACCGACGTTCGTCAACCTCCACACCGCGCCGGGCGTCGGCAACGCGATGGGCGCGATCTTCAACGCGCAGGCCAACAAGTCGCCGCTGGTGATCACCGCCGGCCAGCAGTCGCGCTCGCTCGTGACGCTGCAGGCGAACCTGACCAATCGCGACGCCACGCGCATGCCCCATCCGCTGGTGAAGTGGAGCTACGAGCCGCCGCGCGCCGAGGACGTGCCGCACGCGATCGCGCGCGCAACGCACCTCGCCTCGCTTCCGCCGTGGGGCCCGGTGTTCGTCTCGATCCCGATGGACGACTGGGCCGCCGAGGTCGACGAGCAGGCCGCG
>JAWVFZ010000240.1:0-3403 GCA_033855555.1 Solirubrobacteraceae bacterium | reverse complement strand
GAGCCGGTGCGCTGCCTGGTCGGCAGCTACATCACGTCGCTGGAGATGGCCGGCGCGTCGCTGACGCTGCTGGAGCTCGACGACGAGCTCGTGCAGCTGTGGGATGCTCCGGTGCACACCGCCGCGCTTCGCTGGGGAGCGTGACGGAAAGATGAGCACCGACGCCATCGTGCGCGACCGAACCGTCATCGCGTGGCTCACCTCGGCCCAAGCGGTCGTGGAGGAGCGCGCGGACTACCTGACGCAGCTGGACGCCGCGATCGGCGACGGCGACCACGGGATCAACATGACCCGCGGGTTCCAAGCCGTTGGCAAGGCACTCGCGGGCCAGGGGCCCGACATGCCTCCGGGCCGCGTGCTGATCCTTGCGGGCAAGACGCTGGTCTCGACGGTGGGCGGCGCGAGCGGCCCGCTGTGGGGGTCGGCGTTGCGCGCCGCCGGGCGCAGCATGGGCGACGTCGATGGATTCAACGGCGAGGCGCTCGCCGACGCGCTCGACGCCGCGCTCGCCGCGGTCGTGGACCTCGGCGCCGCGGCCCCGGGCGACAAGACGATGGTCGACGCCCTCACGCCGGCGACCGCCGCGCTACGCGAGCGGCTGGCGGCGGGCGGCTCGATTCCCGAGGCGGCCGACGCGGCCGCCGCGGCGGCCGAGGCCGGCGCCCTGTCGACCGTGCCGATGCAGGCCCGCAAGGGTCGCGCCTCCTACCTGGGTGAGCGCTCCATCGGCCACCAGGACCCCGGTGCGACGTCGGCGGCGCTGATCATGCGCGCGCTGGCCGCGGCGGTCGCCGGCGAGAAGTAGATGCCCGGCGCCGGCGAGCTGCGTGGCGTGCCCGCGGCGCCAGGCGTCGCGGTCGGCGCCGTCCGGCTCCTCGCGGCGCCGGTGCCCACCGGCGTCCGCGTGGCACCGGAGGCCCGCGCGGCGGAGTTCGACGCCGCGCGCTTGGCCCTGGAGAAGGCCGCGGCACAGCTCGATGCGCTGGCCGCCGCGCTCACGGCGCAGGGGCGCGCCGACGAGGCGGAGATCGTCGCGACCGGCGCGCTGATGGCGCTCGACCCCGGACTCGAGAAGGCCGTCGAGGAGCTCATCGGCGAGGAAGGACTCGCGGCGCCCGCGGCCCTCTTTGCCGCCTGTGCCGCTCAGGCGGACGTGCTCGCCGCGCTGGACGACCCGATGCTCGCCGCCCGTGCCGATGACGTGCGCAGCCTCGGGCGCCGCGCCGCCAGCCTGGCCGCCGGCGGCGCCGGTTCGGAAGCTGTCGAGGGCCGCGACGAGGTGCTCGTCGCCGATGATCTCGGCCCGGCCGACGTCGCCGAGCTCGGCAGCGGTGTCCGCGCGATCGCGCTGGCCGGGGGAGGGGCGACCGCGCACGCCGCGATCGTCGCGCGCTCGCTCGGGCTCCCGATGGTGGCCGGCCTGGGGGCGGACGTGCTGGCGCTCGAGGAAGGCGAGCCGCTGATCGTCGACGGCGCCGCCGGCCTGGTCGTGGCGGGCGCCCCGCGGGAGCGTCTTGACGCCGCCCGCTCGGTCGTCCGGCGTCGCGAGCAGGCCCGCGAGCACGTGCGCGCGCAGCGCCACCTCCCGGCCCAGACGGTCGACGGGCGCCGCCTCACGGTGCTCGCCAACGTCGCGGGGCCGGCCGAGCTGCAGCTCGCCCTCGAGGCCGGAGCCGAGGGCATCGGCCTGTTGCGCACCGAGCTCGGCTTCCTCGACGCGGCCGACTGGCCCTCGCAGGCCGACCACTTGGCGATGCTCGCACCGATCCTCGCCGGGCTCGACGGGCTGCCGGCGACGGTGCGCACCCTGGACTTCGGCGGCGACAAGACGCCGCCCTTCCTCGCCGGCGAGGACCGCCGCGGGATCGGCCTGCTGCTCGCGGCGCCGCAGGCGCTGCGCGCACAGCTGCGCGCCATCCTCGAGGCAGGCGCGGGCGTCGACCTGCGCGTGCTGTTCCCGCTGGTCTCCTCGTCCGGCGAGCTGGCCGCTGCCGCAGCCGCGCTGGGCGAGGCCGCCGGCGAGCTCGGGGTGGCGGTGCCGCCGCTCGGGCCGATGATCGAGACCCCTGGGGCCGCGGACAGCGCCGGCGTCCTGGCCGCCCGCGCGAGCTTCCTGAGCATCGGCACCAACGACCTGGCCAGCGCGACCCTCGGCGTCGACCGCTTCGCGGCGGGCCGCAGCCTCGCGCACCATCCGCGCGTGCTCGGGGCCATCGGCGCCACGGTGCGCGCGGGCCGGCGCGCCGGGATCGCGGTGGAGGTCTGCGGCGAGGCCGCCTCGGACCCGCTCTGCCTGCCGCTGCTGGTCGGCCTCGGCGTGGACGAGCTGAGCGTCGGCGCCTCGCGCGTCGGCACCGTGCGCGCGTGGGTGCGCGAGCTCTCGCACGCGGACTGCACCCGGCTGGCGACGCGCGCGCTGGCGGCCTCGACGCCCGAGGAGGTCGAGGCGCTGGTCGCGCCCGTGGCGCGGCGCCTGGCCTCAGCCGAAGGCGGCGACGCAGTCGCGCAGGGCCTCGAGGGCGCGCGGGGCGTCGTCGCCGCTGGCGGTCAGCCGTAGCGGCGTGCCGCCGCGCGCACCGAGCGCCAGGATCGCCAGCAGGCTCTTGGCGTCGGCCGAGCGGCCATCCGCGGAGACCTCGATGCGCGCCGCGAAGCCCACGGCCGTGCGCACCAGCTGTGCCGCCGGGCGGGCGTGCAGGTCGACGTCCTGGGGGAGCGTGACCATGACCTCAGAGCTTGCGAGCACCGCGCGCCTCCTCTGCCGCCCCGGCGACGTCGTCCAGCGCGCTTCCCGCCGAGGCCATGACCGCCGCGGCGATCGTGCCTTCGACGATCGGGGCGTCGATGAGCCTCACGTGGCCGTTCGCGCTCGAGCCGAGGACGTGGCGGATGGTGAGGATCGCGCTGCCCAGGTCGCCGAGCACCACGACGCCGTCGCCCTGGTTGGCGCGCCGGATGGCATCGCGCACCCGGCCCTCATCCGTGCCCAGCGAGCCGTCAGACGTGCCGCCGGCATGTTCGATGGCGACGTCGGGGCCGGCCATCTGGGCAGCGAGGTCGGCCAGGCCGCTCGCAAGCTCCGAACTGTGTGATACGACGACGATCCCGACCAAGACGACCCTCCGGGAGTGGACTGGTTGGTACTCTAACTCATCGAACACGATTCGACAATGCCGAAAGCCACTACTGATCAACCCACGCGCCGCGCGAGCATCCAGTCCATCGATCGCGCCGCCCGCATCCTGCGGGCGCTCGCCAGCGGCCCGCGGCGCCTAGGCGTGACCGAGCTCGCCACCCGGCTCGAGCTCGCCCCGCCCACGGTCCATGGCCTGCTGCAGACGCTGCAGGCCAACGGCTTCGTCGAGCAGGACCGCGACTCGGGCAAGTACCAGCTCGGCGCCGG
>JAWVFZ010000239.1:0-9810 GCA_033855555.1 Solirubrobacteraceae bacterium | reverse complement strand
ACGACAGCGGCGAGAACCCGCACGTCAACTACGAGCCGTCCTACCTCGACGGCCTGGTCGAGGCGCCCAAGCCGGCGCACGCCGAGCAGGGGCCGGTCTACAACGCCCGCCTGACGCGGGCACGGATCCCGCTCACCAACGACTACCAGCAGGCCGGCGAGCGCTACCAGCTGCAAGAGGACTGGGAGCGCGAGGAGCTCGTCGCCAACCTGGTGGACAAGCTCAGCGGCGTCTCACGGCCGCTGCAGGAGCGGATGGTGTGGCACTTCCTGATGGCCGACTCCGACTACGGCAGGCGCATCGGCGAGGGCATCGGCGTCAGCGTCGAGGACGTCAAGGGCCTCGAGCCGCTGCCGACGCAGACGCTGTCGGAAGCCGAGGAGGCCTGGCGCCAGAACCTGGGCGCCAACCCGCCGCGCGACGTGGCCGGGCTGGTCATGACCCATTGCGTGCCCAACGAGCGCGACATCCGGGTCCCGCAGGACGGCGCGGGCGACGGCCAGGCCGCCGGCAACGGCCATCCGGCCGCGACCGAGTCCGGCCGGGTCTGATCGCCGTCCGCCTCCCGATGCTCCTGGCCGCCGCGGCGCTGCTCGCGGGCTGCGGCGGCCAGGGCACGGACCGCTCGGGGCGCGACGCCACCGTCGCGATCCAGGGCGCACCCGGAGCCGTGCACGCCGGCATGTACCTCGCCGTGCAGCGCGGCTTCGACCAGGCCGAGGGGCCGACCCTCACGCTCGCCCCCACGCGCGACGCCGCGGGCGCATTGCGAAGCGGGCGTGCGCAGTTCGCCGTGCTGGGCCTGCGGCGCTTCGCGGCTGTCCGCGGTCTCGTGGCCGTCATGGCAGTGATCGAACGCCCGCTGCGACCACGCCCGGGCGAGCCGGACGCACCGGGTCTCGTGTTGGCCGTGACCCGCGAGGAGCTGACCGATGACCCGGCCACGGTGCGTGGCGCCGTCGCCGCCTTCCAGCGCGGCTACCGCGAGGCCTTCATCGATCCCGACTCGGCCGTGAGCGCCCTCCTGACGGCCGTGCCCCGCCTGGATCGCGCCAAGACCTCAGCGCGCCTCGACCGGCTCGGGCCTGCCTTCCAGGGCGTCGAGCCGACCTTCGGGCTCCTCGATCCCAAGGCGCTGCGCCGCTGGGCCGCGTGGTCGCACGTGGCTCTCGACCTCGGCGCCTTCGACAACCGCTACGTCACGAAGGGCTGAGCCGGGCGACCAGTTCGGCGCCCTCGCGCACCATGCGCGAGCGCGGTACGACGAGGTCGAACCCCGCCGCCAGCGCCTGCTCGCGAACCTCCGGCTGGGTGTGTGCGAACACACCGAGCAACGCCGGGGCCTGGCCCGCGACGTCCTCCGCGGCGACCTCCATCACGTCGACGACCAGCACGTCGGGCGCTTCGCTGACGATCTCGTGACCGCCCTGGCGCAGGACCTCGAGCACACGCGAGTGCAGCATGAGATCCGGGATACGGAGCGCCACGCGGGCCACCGTCGAAGCCTCTATTGGGCGCGCATGCGCCGGAACTCCTGGCGCACCGACTCGGGCCGGCCCCACATCGAGACGGCCTCGGCGCGCCCGGAGCGCAGCTCGCGCAGCGCGATCTCGCCGTGGATGCCGGCCTCGTCGAGGAGCTTCAGCGTGGCGTGGACCGCCGGCTCGGCGGCGGCATGACCGAACCGATGCGCGACGAGCACCCGCCAGTGCCAGTCGTGCTTCGAGTAGGGCTGCGCGTTGCAGGTGACCATGAGCACCGCGGCATCCATGTACCGCGACTCGTCGAAGATGCGCACGTCGAACTGGAGATCGGTCCAGTCGTCGGGCAGCGAATCGACGAGCTGCTGGAAGGTGTCGGCCAGGGCCACGGACCGAACCCTAGCGAGCGGCTAGCCGATCCCGAACGGTCCACCCGCTCGGGGTCAAGTCTTTCATTGCCACATCCGCACGCTTTACGCGGAGCGGGGAAGCGGGTGGCGGGCAGCGCGGTTTGTGTGCGGCGGGCGTGGCGTTGGTTGCTCGCATCGAGTGAACGGGGGCACCGCCGCAGTGGCGGGATCGCCGACGTGGGCCCTGAAATGTCCGGATAGCGGACACAAAAGGGCCCAAGTCCTGTCGGTCCGGGCCTCCTTTCCCTCGATGACCGGACCAGGCTCCGCGGCCCGCCCTCGCCCGAACTGAGCGCCCCGCTCCTCGCCCCAAGCAGGGCAAAATGCGGCAATGAAAGACCTGACCCCTACGGCAAAATGTGGCAATGAAAGACTTGACCCCGTTGGGGGATGACCCCTCCGGGGGGATGACCCCTCCGGGTACTAGACGATCCCGAACGTCTGGGCGAGCAGGAAGACGTTGAGCAGCGAGATCAGGGTCGCGACGATCGCTGCGACGAAGGTCGTCAGGCGCCGGTTGACGAGTGGGCCCATGATGTCCTTGCGGCGCGTCAGCATCACGAGCGGGACGAGGGCGAACGGGATGCCGAAGCTCAGAACCACCTGGCTGATGACCAGCGAGCGCGACGCGTCGAGGCCCAGCGCGAGGACGATCAGGGCGGGCGTCATCGTGATCAGGCGCCGCAGGGCGAGCGGGATCTTGCGGTCGATGAAGCCCTGCATCACGACCTGGCCCGCATAGGTGCCGACGCCTGAGGACGCGAAGCCCGAAGCCATCAGCGCCACCGCGAACGCGAGCGCCGCGCTGCCGCCGGCGAGCTGCTCGAATCCGGTGTGCGCGCTCTGGATCGACTCGACCGTGTGGCCGGAGCCGTGGAACAGCGAGGCCGCGATGACGAGCATCGCCATGTTCACGAGTCCGGCGAGGCCCATCGCAATCGAGATGTCGATGCGGTTGAACCGCAGCAGCTCGCGGCGCTCGCCCTCGTTCTCCGAGGCGATCCGGTTCTGCGTGAGCGCCGAGTGCAGGTAGATCACGTGCGGCATGACCGTGGCGCCGAGGATCCCCGTGGCCAGAAGCACCGAGCCCGAGCCGTTGAACGAAGGCACGAAGCCGCCGAGCGCGCCGCGTGCGTCGAAGCCGATGCGCAGCGTGTCGTAGAGGAACCCCAGGAGGATCACGCCGAGGAAGCCGGCGATCGCCACCTCGAACTTCCGGTGCCCGCGCGACTGCAGGCCCAGGACGCCGAAGGCAACGACGCCGGTGATCAGCCCCGCCGGGAACAGCGGCACGCCGAACAGCAGGTTCAGCGCGATCGCCGCGCCGACGAACTCCGCCAGGTCGGTCGCCATCGCGATCAGCTCGGCCTGCACCCAGAGGCCGAAGCTCACCGAGCGCGGGAAATGCTCGCGGCACAACTCGGGCAGGTTGCGGCCGGTCGCGATGCCGATCTTCGCCGAGAGGTTCTGGATCAGCATCGCCATCAGGTTCGCGGCGAGGATCACCCACAGCAGCAGGTAGCCGTACTTGGCGCCACCCGCGATGTTCGTGGCGAAGTTGCCGGGGTCGACGTAGGCGATGCAGGCGACGAACGCCGGGCCCAGCAGCGGCAGGACGGAGCGCAGGCCGCGGCGCTGACGCACGCGCTGCAGGGCTGAGGGCGAGAGCAGGATCGCTTCGCCGGCAGGCGGTGCGTTCACAGCCGGACCCTCATCGCTCGCGCCAGCGTTCCGCCGAGCACGTGAACCTCGCCGCCGAAGCGGGCGAACACCGGCCCGTCGAAGGGCTGCTTGTCGACGACCTCGAAGCTGTCGCCCGGCGCGATCCCGCGGGCCGCGAGGTAGCGCAGCATCTCGGGATCGGAGTCGGAGATGCGCACGAACGTGCCGGCGTCGCCGGTGCCGAGCGCCTGCAGGCTGAGCGTGGGCGCGTCCGGCATGCGGCCGTCGCGCGTCGGGATCGGATCTCCGTGGGGATCGTGCGTCGGGTCGCCGAGCTTGGCGGCGATCAGCTCCTCGAGGTCCTCGGAGAGGACGTGCTCGAGCACCTCGGCCTCGTCATGGACGCGGTCCCACGGCACGCCGAGCGTCTTGGTGAGGTACAGCTCGAGCAGTCGATGGTGGCGGATGACCTCGAGCGCGATGGTCGCGCCCTTGGGCGTCAGCTGCACACCGCGGTAGGGCACGTGGGATACGAGACCCATCCCGTCGAGCTTCTTGACCATGGCGGAGGCCGAAGCCGCCGTGACGCCCATGCGTTCGGCGAGCGCGTTCGTGGTGACCGCGCAGCCTTCGGATCGCTCCTCGAGCGCGTAGATCGCCTTCGCGTAGTCCTCGACCGCGGACGAGATCGCCATGTCGTCATGGGTTATCGGCACAACTTGAATTTAGTTATAGCGAAATTTGTTTTCAAGCACCCTGGGTAGGATGTCGCTCGTGGACCCCTACACCGCCATGACGCAGGGCGCGGCGCTCGTCGACCGCTCCGAGAGCGGCAAGCTCGCGCTCACAGGGCCCGAGGCGAAGCCGTTCCTCAACGGCCAGGTGACCAACGACATCGAGGCGCTCACCCCGGGGACCGGCTGCTATGCCGCGCTGCTCACGCACAAGGGCAAGATGCTGGCCGACCTGCGGGTCCTGGACACTTCTGAGGAGCTCCTTCTCCTGTGCGAGCGCCCCGCGCTCCAAGCACTCTTCGACGCGATCAGGCGCTTCAAGGTCGGCTTCGACTGCGAGCTGCACAAGCGCACGCTCGAGCGCGGGCTGCTTTCGCTGATCGGCCCGCGGTCGGAGGAGCTCGCGGGCGACGTGCCCGCGGACGAGCACGCCAACCGCGCGGGCTCGATCGCCGGCGCGCGCGTCCTGCTCGTGCGCACCGACGCCGGCGTGGACGTCGTCTGCGACAGCGCCGACACCGCCGCGGTCCGCGAGGCGCTGCTGACGGCCGGAGCCGTCGAGATCGAAGCGGCGACCGCCGAGGTCCTGCGCGTGGAGCACGGGCGCCCGCGCTACGGGATCGACCTCGACGACTCGGTCATCCCCCAGGAGGCCGGGCTCAACGAGCGCGCCGTGAGCTTCACCAAGGGCTGCTACGTCGGCCAGGAGACCGTCGCGCGCCTGCACTACCGCGGCAAGCCCAACCGTCACCTGCGGGGCCTGCGCCTGCACGACGGCGTAGCACCCGGAACCCCGCTCCAGCTCGGCGACCGCGAGGTCGGACGACTCACCAGCGTCGCGCTCTCCCCCCGCTTCGGCCCGGTCGGCCTGGCCCTCGTCCGCCGCGAGGCCCAGCCCGGAGACGTCCTCGACGCCGGCGGCGTCGCCGCCGAGGTCGTCGACCTGCCGTTCGCGCTGTAGGGCGCCGGCGCGGCCGGTTACGCCGCGGCGCTCACGCGCGTGAACGCCTGCAGCGCCTCGACCCCCGGCGCCGGCGACAGCGCCAGCTGCGGCGTGCCGGGATGTGACGCCAGCCACGTCCCGACCGTCCGCATGTCCTCGACGTCCTCGGTCGCAAGCCAGGCCGAGTGGCCGGTCCCGTCGCCCGCGCGCAGGGCGCGGGCCGTGCGTTGCGCGGCGTCGGCGACATCGCCGAGCGGTCCCCAGTCGGCGATGCGCCCGCCCACGAGCCAGAACGCGTCATGGCTGCCGCCGCGCGGGTGCTCGGCGAGCACGAGCCGCGGCTGGGCGTGCGTGGCGGCGAGCACGCCGTCCAGCTGGCCCAGCAGGTCGGCGAGGCGCTCCCGCCGCCGGCGCAGCCAGGCAGCGCGCTCGAAGCGCTCTTCGCGCGCGGCCGCGCGCATCTGCTCGTCGACGTGCGCGAGCAGCGCGCCGGCCGCGTCGCCGCTGCAGGTGAAGAGCGCGAGCGCCTCGTCGAGGCGGCGGCGGTAGAGGTTCGGGTCGAGATCCTGCAGGCACGGCGAGAGGCAGCGTCCCATCTGCCCGTAGGCCGACGGGTGCGTGCGCTTGGGAAGCTTGCGCCCGCAGTGACGCAGGCTGAACAGCGAGTTGAGCTGCTCCACGAGCTCGGCCGCCAGGTGGCGCCCGCGCAATGGCCCGACGTTGACCGCGTGACCAGGCGCCGGCCGCGGCGCGACCTCGAGCACCGGGAACGCGATGTCGAAGCGGCAGCGCAGGTAGACGAACCGGTCCTCGTGCTTGATGGCCACGTTGCCGGGCGGGCGCAACTCGCGGATCAAGCGGCGCTCCAGCAGCAGGGCGCCGAGCTCGGAGCGCGTTGCGCGGTGGTCGACGATCTCGGCCTGCATCGCCCAGTCCGTCGATGCCGACGAGGGCGCGAAATGCGCGCGCGCTCGCGTTCGCAGGGTCACGGACTTGCCGACGTACAGCGGCTGGCCGTGGGCGTTTCGGAAGATGTAGACCCCTGGCTCGTCGGGCAGGCCGCTGACGTCCGGGTGGCGCTTGCGCGCGCCGCGCAGCGAGCGGCCGCCATCGGTCGACCCCGCGCGGATCCGCTTCGGCTTGGCCGGGCGCGTCGCCGCCAGCGCCTCTTCGACCGTCCCGGCGGCCGCGCAGAGGCGGCCGAACAGGGCGCAGAACACCCGCGCGCAGGTCTCGGCGTCCGCGAGCGCCCGGTGCATCACCGTGACCTCGATGCCGAGCGAGCCCGCCAGCGACACGAGCTTGCGCTGGCGCACGAGCGGCGCGAACCGCCGCGCGAGCGCGACCGTGCACAGCATCGGCGGCGAAGGCCACTCGAGCCCCTCCCGCTCGAACGCCTGGCGCAGGACGCGTTTGTCGAAGGAAGCCGAATGGGCGACCAGCACACGTCCCTGCATCTGGCGCGCAAGCTCGCCGAGCACCGTCGCCGCCGGCGGCGCCTGGTCGACCATCGCCTGCGTGATCCCGGTAAATCGCTGGATTCCGCGCGACAGCGGCGCCCTCGCGGCAACGAGCGAATCCCAGCGGTCGTGCAACTCGCCCCCG
This sequence comes from Solirubrobacteraceae bacterium, assembly GCA_033855555.1. Taxonomy (GTDB): domain Bacteria; phylum Actinomycetota; class Thermoleophilia; order Solirubrobacterales; family Solirubrobacteraceae; genus AC-49. The sequence continues at coordinate 2,975 of JAWVFZ010000239.1, read as the reverse complement.
CCGACGAGCACCGCGCCGACCTCCGTGAGCTCGCAGAGCTGGCCGCCCAGCCCGTTGGTCTCGGTGTCGACGACCAGGAACTCGGCGGTGGCCAGTGGGGCGGACGGATCCATGCGACCCCCGACTGTGGCACCGCCCCAGGACGGTCTGCACGCCCGGTTGCGCCGAGTGGGATTGCTCCGACCGCCATCGGGGGTACATTCGTGGCACCCGACCGGCGAAACGAGGAGGCAGCATGACCACCTACGCCCCCAGACAGGACCGCGAATCAGAGCGCGAGCGCGAGGCCTGGAGCCGGTACAGCGAGTCGCTGCGCAATCTCGAGGGCCGTGACTACGAGGACGCGGAGACCGCGGCCTGGGCGGAGTTGCAGAGCCACCTGCGGCAGATTGACGCCGAGCGCGTTCCCAGCTAGTAGGGTTCCGCCACCCGCGAAGCGCTGCGGGGAACGGGATGAGGAGGAGAACTGCACAGGTCGGGCCCTGCCTCGCCTTCGCGGCGGTGCTGGTCGCTGGCTGCGGAAGCGGCACCGACTACAAGAACACGCCCCGCCCCGCGGCGCCGATCGTCGTCACCGCGTCGATCTCCAAGCAGGCCGTGTCCGTCTCCCCCACGAAGTTCGGCGCCGGGCCGATCACGCTGATCGTCACCAACCAGACGAGCGCCTCGCAGCAGCTGACGCTCGAGATCGACTCGGGCGACGCCGGCTTCAAGGGCCAGACGGGACCGATCAACCCGCGCGACACGGGCGAGTTGAAGGCCAACCTCGACGCCCCGGGCACCTACTCGGTGCATGTCGACGGCGGCAGCATCAAGGCCGCGCGGGTCACGGTCGGGGCAAAGCGCCCGAGCGCCCAGAACGACCTGCTGCAGCCGTAGGCTTCGAGCCATGCGCAGGCCCTACGCGCTCGCCCTCCTCCTGCTCCTCGCCGCCCCGGCCGCGGCGCAGCAACAGCAGCCGCCGCCCGACCCCCAGGCCCTGTTTCGCCAGACGCTGCTCGACGACGCGAAGACCAACGCCGACGTCAAGCAGATGTTGCGCAGCGGCCGTGCCTTCGTCGAGCCCGCACCGCTCTTCGCCGACGTCACCGGCGACGGCAAGTCAGACGCGCTCGTACGGGTCATGACCGGCGGCGCGGCTGGAGCGGTCGCGGTCTTCGCGCTCTCGACCGACGGCACGACGTCGTCGAACCTGCGCCCCGTCTTGCGCACCTACGGGCTGTACCGCGCCACCGTCAAGGTCAACGCGGCGCACAACCTCGTGATCCGCGTGCCGCTGTACTCGCCGGGCGACCCGCTGTGCTGCCCGTCTCGAGCACGCGACCGCACATACGCGTGGAGCGCGAAGGACAAGCTGCTCCATCGCGTCAGCTCGGTCGAGTTCAAGCTCGCTAAGTGACTTAGATCACAGTTGCAACCATTGCATCGTGCGCAATACTTGCGTCGATGCAACCAACTGCCGCCAGGAAGCAGACCACGCAGGAGGAGCTCGCCCGCGAGCTGCTCGACCTCTGGATGCACCTGACGCGCGGCAGCTCGCAGCAGATGTTCGACGTGCTGGGCGAGCTCGGACTGGGGATGACCCAGATGAAGACGCTTCTCATGCTCGACGACTGCCTCGACGAGGTCTCCGTCAACGACCTCGCGAAGCGGCTGGGCCTTTCCCTGCCCGCCACCAGTCGCGCGATCGAAGGCCTCCTGCGCCGTGGCTTGCTGTCGCGCCACGAGGACACCGTCGATCGCCGCGTCAAGCGCGTGCGACTGACCGGCGAAGGCCGGGACATCGTCCGGCAGATCAACGTCGCCCGGCTGCAAGGCATCGAGGCCTTCGCCGCCTCGCTCTCCGCCCCCCAGCGCACGCGCCTCCTGGCCGCGCTGCGCGACCTCCCATACAAGGACCCCAGATGACCGCCCGTCTCCGCCTCCACGAAGGAAACCGCCGCTGGTGGACGCTCGCCGCCATGTGCTTCGCGCTGTTCATGATCATGCTCGACAACACGGTCGTGAACGTCGCGCTGCCGTCGATCCAGGACGATCTCGGCGCAACCGTCTCCGGCCTCGAGTGGACGGTGAATGCGTACACGCTGGCGTTCGCCGTGCTGCTGGTGACCGGCGGGCGCCTGGGCGACCTCTTCGGGCGCCGGCGGATGTTCCTCTTCGGCGTCGTGACCTTTGCGCTGTCCAGCGGCTTCATCGGCTTCTCGCAGAGCGAGGCCTGGCTCGTCGGCGGCCGCGCCGTCCAGGGCATCGGCGCCGCGTTCATGATGCCGGGCACGCTCTCGATCATCTCCAACGCGTTCCCGCCCGAGGAGCGCGGCAAGGCGATCGGCACCTGGGCGGGCGTGAGCGCGCTCGCGCTGGCCATCGGCCCCGTGGTCGGCGGCTTCCTGGTCGAGAGCGTCTCGTGGCAGTCGATCTTCTTCCTCAACGTGCCGGTCGCCGCGCTGGCCGTCTTCGTCACCCTGGCGGCGGCGCGCGAGTCGCGCGACGAGACCTCGACGCACCACGTCGACATCCCGGGCGTGACCACGATCTCGGTCGGCCTCGCCGCCCGGGTGCTCGCCCTCGTCGAGGGCAACTCGTGGGGCTGGGGCTCGCCGGCGATCGTGGCCCTGCTGGCGGCGGCCGCCATCGGCCTGGTCGGCTTCGTGGTCGCCGAGCGCCGCGTCCCCGAGCCGATGGTCGACTTCGGCTTCTTCCGCTCGCGGTCGTTCCTGGGCGCGAACCTCGTCGCCTTCATCGTGTCCTTCGCGATGCTGGCGATGTTCTTCTTCATCGCCCTCTACTTCCAGAACATCCTCGGCTACTCGCCGCTCGAGGCGGGCGTCCGCTTCCTGCCCTCGACCGTCGTGATCATCTTCATGGGCCCGATCGCCGGCCGGCTCGCGGACCGGGTCGGGTCGCGGCCGCTCATGACCCTCGGCCTCGTCCTGACGGCGAGCTCGCTCTTCATGCAGTCGTTCGTGACCACCCAC
>JAWVFZ010000238.1:0-4081 GCA_033855555.1 Solirubrobacteraceae bacterium | reverse complement strand
GTGCCGTCGAGGAGCCGCACGCGATCGCCCGGCGCGTGCTCGGCCAGCGCACGCAGCCGTGGCTCGGGTTCCACGGCGACAATCTCTTCGACGGCGAGGGGATAGCGCGCGAAGTTGCGCCCGTCCCCGGCGCCGACCTCCACGACGCGTCCCGACAGCCCTTCCAGCAGGCGCGTGCGGTGCTTGGCGCCGCCGCGCCGGTCGCAGCTTCCGGCCACGCGGGGCCAGACGCGCGCGAACAGGCTCATGGCGCGGGCGGCGCGGCGGGCGTCAGCGGCGCGGTTGCCGCGCCGGCGTCGAGCAGCCCGGCGCCGTAGCGGGTATCCGGCCCTGGGTCGCCCAGGTCGCGTGCCGTGGCCTTGAGGCGCTGCTCGATGGCCCCGGGCGTCGGATTGGCGCCGATGACCCGCGAGGCGATCACGAGCGCGGCGGCGGCCGCGACGTGGGGGGCGGCCATGCTCGTGCCCTCGTAGCCGCTCGGGATCCCGAAGCGGCGGTTGCTTGCGCTGCCCTCGAGCGTCACCTGGAAGATGTCGCGGCCGGGCTGGTCGGCCGGGTGGCAGTTCGGGTCGGTATCGATCAGGGCGTCGGCGCCGCCGCCCGGCGCCGAGATGTCCAGGCCGGTGCCCTGGTTGGAGAAATCGCTGAGGCAGCCACGCTCGGTGGTCGAGCCGACCGACACCACGTAGCGCGCGCGTGCCGGATAGGCGACAGAGCGGTGGGCTTCGTTGCCGGAAGCGCCGACGAGGAACACGCCGTGCCGGTGGGCGTAGGTCAGGGCGTCCACGAGCTCGGGGATCTCCGCCGCCGTGACGTCGGTGGAGAACTCGAGGCTGAGGTTGATGACCTTCGCGCCGTGGCGCACCGCGAAGCGCACGCCCGCGGCGATGTTGGATGCGTCGCCCTCGCCGTGGTCGTCGAGCACGCGCACGGGGATGATCGTCGCGCCGTAGGCGAGCCCGGTCAGCCCGACGCCGTTGTTCGTGGCCTCCGCGATCGTCGACGCGACGTGCGTGCCGTGGCCATTGCGGTCGTTGGCGTAGGGATCGCGCGAGACGAAGTCGTAGCCCTGGACGAACCGGCCCTTGTCCAGGTCCGGCGATTTCAGGTACTTCCCGCGCTTCGCATAGGCGACGCCGGTGTCCAGCACCGCGATCTTCACGCCGCGGCCGCCCGGGGCACCGGCGTCGATCAGGTGCTGCCAGGCGTCGGGCGCGTTGACGCCGAACGGTCCGTCGAAGTTCCACTGCACCGAGCTCCAGCCGGCCGGGGTCGTGCCGCGCCCTGGATCGTTGGGGACGAATCCGGAGGCGTGGGCCTTGACGTCGGGCACCGCGTAGACGACATCGGCGCGGCGGCGAAGGCGCTGCAGCGCTTGGGCGGGGTCGCGCACCTGCAGCACGCGTGTATGGGATGCGAGCGTCCGGGCGGCCCCGGCGCGCAGCCCGTGGGCGCCGGCGCGGTACTTGACCACGATGCCCGCCGCGTGCGCAGCAGGAGCACCCGCGAAGGTCGCGGCCGCGATGGCGAGGGCAATGAGGCGAGGCGAGGGCATCGGGGGACGACGATGGTAGGCCGCGGGAGCGGCATACCCGTTCAACCTCCGTAGTCCGCAGAAGTTGTGCCGTTTATCGTGGCAGTCACCCGTGTTCTTCGCCAAGGACGAGTACTTCATGCGCCTCGCCATCCGCGAGGCCGAGCGCGCCCTCGAGCACGACGACGTGCCGATCGGCGCCGTCGTGGTCAAGGACGGGGAGGTGATCGGCGCCGGGCGCAACGAGCGCGAGCTGCGCTCCGACCCCACCGCCCATGCCGAGGTGCTCGCCCTGCGCGAAGCGGCTCGCACCGTCGACTCGTGGCGCGTGCTCGACAGCGTCCTCTACGTCACGCTCGAGCCCTGCGCGATGTGCGCCGGTGCGGTCGTGCTGGCGCGAGTTCCGCGCGTGGTCTACGGCACGGTCGACCCGAAGGCGGGCGCCGCGGGCTCGGTGCTCGACATCCTGGCCGAGCCGCGCCTCAACCACCGCCCACAGGTCGACGGCGGGCTGCTGGCGCTCGAATGCGCAGCGCTGCTGACCGACTTCTTCGCGACACGCCGCTGAGCGTAGGGTCACGCCATGCCCACGATCACCCTGCACGTCCTGCCGCCGTCGCATCCCTGTAAGACCGCCATCAAGGCGCTGGAGCTCAAGGGCCTCGAGTTCGAGCGCGTCGACCTGGCGCCCGGCCCGCACGTCGAGGAGATGGAGCGCATCTACGGGGCGCGGACCGTGCCGGGGATGCTGGTCGACGGCGAACCGGTGCACGGATCGCGCGCCATCCTCGCGCGGCTGGAGGAGATGGTCCCCGAGCCGCCGCTGTACCCGGCAGACAAGGCCGACGAGGTGCGCGAGGCGGAGCGCTGGGGCGACGAGGAGCTCCAGGACCTCGGCCGCCGGATGCCGTGGGGCTCGCTGCACTTCCGCCCCGAGGCGCTGGGAACCTTCGGCGGCGGCGGGACGCTGGACCCCGCGGGAACGGACTTCGCGATCGCCTTCGTGCGCTCGTCGTGGAAGTACCACAAGATCACGGCTGCCCGGCTCGCCCAGGACCTTCAGGAGCTGCCCGCCAAGCTCGACCACATCGACGCGCTCATAGCCGACGGCGTGATCGGCGGCGCCGAGCCCAACGCGGCCGACCTGCAGATCGGGGCGACCATCGCGGTGCTCCAGTGCGTCGGCGACCTGCAGCCGCTGTTGAGCGGGCGCCCGCTCGAGCAGCTCGTGCAGCGCTGGTTCCCGGGCCGCCAGGGCGACATCCCGGCGGGTGCGTTCCCGGCCGACTGGGTGCCTTCACGCTCGTAGGGTGCGCGTCGTATCGTTGGCGCACGATGCGGATTCGTCTGCTCGTCGCCTTTGTGACGACCGCCGCGGCGCTGCCCGCGTCGGCCGCGGCGCGCAACCTCACGCGCGCCCGCGATGCCGCGGTGCGCTGGGCCGTCGCGCAGGACGGTCTCCACGAGCGCGGGACGAGCAACCGCGGGCCGCAGATCGATCGCTGGGAGCACGCGATGGGCGTCCGCATCGGCCAGCCCTGGTGCGGCGCATACGTCCACCAGGCCTACCTGCGCGCCGGGATCAGGCTCAGCGCCAGGCTGATCGACCCCGAGCGCTCCTACCGCGACGCCCAGGCAAACCGGCGCGGGCTGCGCGCGATCCCGATCCGCAGCGTGCGCCGCGGCGACCTGTTGTTCTTCGCGTTCCGGCCGGGCCTGCTGGCTTCCCACTTCGCGCTCGTGCGCGGCCGCCCGCGTGATGGGCGGGTGGCCACGGCGGAGGGCAACGTCGCCCACGCCGTGCGCCTGCAGGTGCGCGGCCTGGCCTACCCGGTGCTCGCGGCCCGCGTCACCGGCTGAAGACGGCTACCCTTCCCGGTCCCCGAGACGGGCCCTGGAGGGGTGCCGGAGTGGTTGAACGGGGCGGTCTCGAAAACCGTTGTGCGTCTTCGACGTACCGAGGGTTCGAATCCCTCCCCCTCCGCTTCGTCTCACGTGATCGTGGGTGTTTGCGGGCGCGACCGGACAGTCCGTGCGCGAACCTGTGCGGGCGCGACCGGACAGTCCGTGCGCGAACCTGGCTTCCAGCAGTCGAGCGCGACGTGCCGCGTGAAACCGCAAGCGTTAGGAGACGGAGATGTCAGGTCATCTCACCGGCAGCGCCGATGTACAAGCGTCCAGCGACGGCGTCGCGATCCGGCCCTTCAACATCGACGTCCCGGAGGAGGAGCTCACCGACCTGCGCAGCCGCGTCAACGCGACGAGGTGGCCCGACCAGGAAACGGATGCCTCCCAGGGCGTGCAGCTCGCGACGATTCAGGCCCTGGCCAGCTATTGGGCAACCGATTACGACTGGCGCAAGTTCGAGGAGAGGTTCAAGGCGCTACCCCACTTCATCACCGAGATCGACGGGGTCGACGTTCACTTCATCCACGTGCGTTCCCGCCATGAGGACGCGTTGCCGCTCGTGGTCACGCATGGGTGGCCCGGGTCGACCATCGAGCAGCTGAAGATCATCGATCCGCTCACCAACCCCACCGAGCACGG
>JAWVFZ010000237.1:0-5943 GCA_033855555.1 Solirubrobacteraceae bacterium | reverse complement strand
ACCGTCATGTCGAGGCCCTCGATCGAGAACTGCTTCTGGCCGAGGTAGGCCTTGTGCATGAAGCGCTCGAGCGCGTCGACCTCGACGAGGCGCTTCAGCAGCGCCTTCTGCTCGTCGTTGGTCAGCGGCTTGCGGAACGTGCCGGACTCGATGTGCTCGCGCAGCCACATCCGCTGGCGGTGACTCGCGATGTGCTCGATCTCGTAGGCGATCGTGCCGCAGTAGGTCTCGCGCAGGTGCGGGAGCGCGTCGGCCAGCGTGGCGCCGGGGACGTACATGCGCAGGATCCGCGCGGGGATCTTCGCCATCAGCTCCGGGGTGAGGCCGAGCGGTTCGGGGTCGAGCGCGGGGTCGCCGACGGGCGCGGTCCCCAGCGGGTCCAGCCGCGCTGCAAGGTGGCCGTGGGTGCGGTGTGCCTTGAGCAGCGAGGTCGCGGCCTGCACCGCCTGGAGCAGCTCCTCGTCGACGGCCGCGGGCGCGGTGGCCTCGGAGGGAGCGCGTGCGGCTGCCGCGGCGGCTGCCGGGGCCGGCGGCTCGGGCACCGGGCCGAGCTGTGCGCCGAGGCTCGCGAAGACGCCCTCGTAGAAGCCGTTCTCGCCCTGCAGGTAGTCCTCGATGACCTTGAGGAAGCGCCCCGACTCGGCGCCCTGGATGACGCGATGGTCGTAGGTCGACGTCATCGTCATCGCCTTCTCGGCGCCAATCATGTCGCCGATGTTCCCGAGGCCCACGGGGTAGGCGATCGAGCCGGTCGCGACGATCGTCCCCTGGCCGACCATCAGGCGCGGCACGGAGGCGATCGTCCCGATGCCGCCGGGGTTCGTGAGCGAGATGTTGCCGCCGGTGAGGTCGTCGGCGGTGAGGGTGTTCGTGCGCGCCTTGTCGATCAGCTCGTCGAAGGCCGCCTTGAAGTCCTTGAAGGGCTTGCGGCCGGCGTCGCGGATGACGGGCACCATCAGCGTCCGCGTGCCGTCCTTCTTCTCGACGTCGACGGCGATGCCGAGGTTCACCGCGCCGTCGTCCACGCGCAGCGGCTTGCCGTCGTCCTGCTCGAAGTGATGGGTCATCACCGGCATGTCCTGCTGGGCGGCGAGCGCGATGGCGTACGCGATCAGATGGGTGAAGGAGACCTTCTCGCCGGCGGCCTTGAGCTGCTTGCGCCGGGCGTCCATCGCCGTGACCGTGATGGTGCGGAACGAGGTCGCCGTCGGGATCGAGCGGCTCTCGTCCATGTAGCGGGCGAGCATCGCCGCGCCGCCCTTGAGGACGGTGCGCCGGCCGGCCGTGGCTGTGGCGCCGTTGCCGCCCGAGCTCAGGACGTCGTCCTTGGTGATCCGCCCGCCCGGGCCCGAGCCGCTGACCGCCGTGAGGTCCACGCCCTCGGCTGCTGCGACGCGTGCGGCGACGGGTGTGACCTTCGTGCCGTCGGCTGCGGCCGCCGGAGCGGCCTGCTTGGCGGCGGGCCCGCCGTTGGTCGCCGCGGGCTTCGGCGTTGCCGCGCCGGCGCCGACCTCCATGCGGGCGATGACCTGGCCGACGGTGACCGTCTCCCCCTCGTCGACGAGGATCTCGGTGATCGTCCCGGCGCTGGGCGCCGGCAGCTCCATGTCCACCTTGTCGGTGGAGATCTCGACAACCGTGTCGCCGTCGGCGACGGTGTCGCCGACCTTGACGGCCCACTCGAGGATCGTCCCCTCGGTGACCGACTCGCCGCCCGCGGGGGTGACGATGTCGACGATCTCGCCGGCGGTCGAGGGCTCCTCGACGGCCAATGCCGGGCCCCCGTTGGTGTCGGGCGTCGCTGCGGGCGGCGCACTCTCGCCGGGAGCGATCTCGCACAGCAGCTGGCCCACTGTGACCGTGTCGCCCTCGGCGACGGAGATGTTCACGACGGTGCCGGCGGCGGGGGCGGGTACCTCGGCGTCCACCTTGTCGGTGGAGATCTCGACGAGCACCTCGTCGAGTGCGACCGCATCGCCCTCCTTCTTGTGCCATTCGAGGACGGTGCCCTCGGTCACCGATTCGCCCATGGCGGGCATGGTGACCTGCACGCTCGTGTTCACTGCCATTGAGTGTTTGACTCTAGCGCGCCATTCGTGTGCGGGAGATGAACACCGGCAATCAGGCCGCGGAGCGCGAGCGCCGCCGGCCCTCTCGGACGAATTCAACTGAACCGACGAACGGTCCAATGCCGCCGATCACCACGACGGCGACCGCGAGGCGCAACGAGATGATCCGGGCGCGCGCGGCGTAGAGGCATGTCAGCGACATCGCGATCCAGCCGATCCCGTGGGCGAGTCCGAAGACGAACTCCCACGTATGCAGGCCGGGGACGAGCCAGACCGTGAGCAAGATGACGTAGATCGTCGAGTGCGTGAACGACGCGCGCTTGAGCCGCGCGAAGGTGATCATGCGATCACTCGAGCATCGAGGCCATGCGGCGCAGCGGCTCGTCGGCCTCCACCGGCCACTCTGCGATGTCGGCCGGCCACCAGGCGTGCTCGTCGTGCTCCGCGTCGCGAACGACCTCGGCGCCTTCGGGCAGCCATGCGGTCCCGACGAACATCACGAGCCGGTGCGGGAGGCGCACGAGCGCGTCGCAGCGCAGGCGCTCGGGATCGACGCCCCATTCCTCCTTGAGCTCGCGGCACAGCGTGAAAGCGGGCGACTCGCCGACGTCGACCGCGCCGCCCGCGCCCAGCGCCCAGCGCCCCGGCCAGGAGCTCAGCCACGGCGCCCGGCGCCCGGCGAGCCAGCGGCCCTGCGCGTCGCGCGTGACGCACAGCGCGGCCATCGACTCGCTCGCGTCACCCTCGATGAGCCGCAGCGCCCAGCGCACCGGCTGCAGCTCGAGGATGAGCCGGCCGCCCTCTTCGCGATGGGAGACCAGGCGCGCTGCGACACCGTCGTGGCTCGGCGAGCCGCGGTCGCGCAGCGCGGTGATCGCGTCGTCTGCGGCCGAGACCTTGTCGGTCGGCGGCTCGTAGGGCTCGTCCAGCCAATGCGTCTCGACCTGGTCGGGCTCCCACGGGCCGCGCGCAAGTAGCGAGGGCGCAGGGAGGGAGGCGGCCATGAGTTGAAGGTTAGAGTCGCGCGGCCATGCGAACGCGCAACCGCTGGGGCTGGGGCTACGAGGACGCCGTGATCTCCGCCGAAGAGGCGGTCGCGGCGGCGGCGCACCTGCCCGCGACGCTGGGGTTCGCGGCGCAGCCGCCTGAGGCGCCCGCGACGTCGTTCGCGTTGCCCGCGCCGAAGGCGGCGGTGCCCGCCGAGCTGGCCGCCTTTGGCGACGCGTCGGACGAGGCGCGCGCGCTCCATGCCTACGGCAAGTCCTACCTCGACACGATCCGCGCGTTCCGCGGCCGCTACGACCACGCCCCGTGCTTCGTCGCGCGGGCGAGGAACGAGGCCGACGTGGAGGCGGTGCTCGAATGGGCGGCGGGCGCAGGCGCCGCGGTGATCCCCTACGGCGGCGGCACCAGCGTCGTGGGCGGCGTCGAGGCACGCGTGGACGGGCCCGCGGTCTGCCTCGACGTCGGCGCGCTCGATCGCGTACTCGAGGTCGACGAGGTCTCGCGCGCGGCGCGCATCCAGGCCGGCGCGGCCGGGCCCCACCTGGAGCAGCAGCTCGGCGAGCGCGGCATGACGCTGCGCTTCTTTCCGCAGTCGTTCGAGCTCTCGACATTGGGCGGCTGGATCGCGACGCGCGCGGGCGGCCACTTCGCGACGCGCCTCACGCACATGGACGACCTCGTCGAGTCGGTGCGCGCGATAACGCCGAGCGGCGCGTGGCAGTCGCGCCGGCTGCCGGGCAGCGGCGCCGGGCCGTCGCCCGACCGGATGCTGGTCGGCTCCGAGGGCATTCTGGGTGTGATCACCGAGGCATGGGTGCGGGTCCAGCCCAAGCCCGAGCACCGTGCGTCACGGGCCGTGACGTTCCCGGCGTTCGAACGCGGCGCCGATGCCGTGCGCGCGCTGGCCCAGAGCGGGCTGCACCCGAGCAACTGCCGGCTGATCGACGAGCTCGAAGCGCGGCAGACCGCCTCCGCGGACTCGCCGCTGCTGGTGCTCGGCTTCGAGTCGACCGATACCCCGGTCGACCATCTGCTCGAGCGTGGCCTGGAGATCTGCCGCGAGCACGGCGGCGAGCCGCGCGCGTCGTCGTCCTCGGTCGGCGACTGGCGCGAGGCGTTCATCCGAATGCCCTACCTTCGCGACATGCTGGTGCGGCTCGGCATCTTGGCCGACACGTTCGAGACCGCGATCACTTGGGATCGCTTTCCGGCGTTCCATGCCGCCGTGCTCGGCGCGACGCGCGCGGCGCTGGGCGAGCCTTGCCGCGTCACCTGCCGCTTCACGCACGTCTATCCCGACGGCCCGGCGCCCTACTTCACCGTGCTCGCCCCGGCGCGCCGCGGCGACGAGGAGGCGCAGTGGTGGGAGATGAAGCGCGCCGCGTCGGACGCGATCATCGCCGCGGGCGGCACGATCACCCACCATCACGCGGTCGGACGCGACCATCGCCCGTGGTACGACGCCCAGCGCCCCGAGCTGTTCGCCGCCGCGCTGCGCGGCGCGAAGGCCGCCGTCGACCCGGGCGCGATCATGAACCCCGGCGTCCTCATCCCTCATGAAAGCGCCTGACCCTCTTATGAGCGTTGCGGTGCTTGGGCCGGGCGGGGTGGGCGGGATGCTCGCCGCAGTGCTGCCCGACGCGATCGTCGTCAGCCGCTCGCCGCTTCCGGACGGCATCACGCTGCACTCGCGCGTGCTGGGCGAGCGCCGGGCACATCCACGCGTCGTCGAGCGGCTCAGCGACGAGGTCGACGTCCTCTTCATCGCGACCAAGGCCGTCGGCCTCGACGACGCCGTCGGGCGGATCGCCACTGCGCCGAGGGTCGTGGTGCCGCTGCTCAACGGAATCGACCACCTCGCGACCCTGCGCGCGCGCTTTCCCGAGGTCGTCGCCGCGACGATCCGCGTCGAGGCGACCCGCCTCGCCCCGGGCGTGATCGAGCAGACCAGCCCGTTCCTGCGGATCGAGCTGGCCGGCCATCCGGAGGTCGCTGAGTTGCTGAACGCCGCTGGGATCCCGGCGGCTGTCGTCGCGGGCGAGGCGCAGGTGATGTGGTCCAAGCTGTCGCGCTTGAACGCGATCGCGCTGACGACGACGGCGTTCGGTGCGCCGATCGGCGAGGTCCGCACCGAGCATCGCGACGATCTGCTCGCCGTCGTCCGTGAGACAGCGGCGGTGGCGGCGGCGGAGGGCGCCTCGATCGACGTCGGCGCGATCGAGCACGAGCTGCTCGAGGAGGCCCATCCAGAGCTGCTGTCCTCCATGGCGCGCGACGTCGCGGCCGGCCGCCCGCCTGAGCTCGACGCGATCGGCGGCGCCGTGATGCGTGCCGCCGCGCGCCACGGAATCGACACGCCGGCGGTCGCGCGGCTCGTCGCCGAGGTCCGTGCCCGGCTACCCTGAAGCCGTGGCCGACACGTCGAAGATCGCCGCCAACCTGCGCGCGTTCCAGATCGCCATCAACGCGCACGATCGCGAGAATCCGACCCACGACGCCTACGGCATCGGGCTCGCGCACTTCGACATGGAGCGCCTCGGCTTCGACGAGGGCGAGGAGATCCTCCCCGGCATCACGATCCACGCCGACCAGGGCGTGACCGGGAACTTCCGCGTGCTCTGCAACGGCGACCACGACGAGGAGCTCGAAGCCGAGGAGGCCGAGACCGTCGAGGCCGTCGCTACGCAGTCGATCCCCGCCGGCCCCTGGGTCGGCGAGGACGAGCGCCGCTAGCGCGCCGAGGGCGGCCCTCCTCAGTGGGACGGCTCGTCCTCGCGCGGCGCGAAGGGCGAGCTCGCGGGCTGGGTCGCGACCGCCTCGACGACCTCGGCCTCCTCGACCTCGAGCTCCTCGTCGTGGTCGCCGTCGC
>JAWVFZ010000236.1:0-3922 GCA_033855555.1 Solirubrobacteraceae bacterium | reverse complement strand
TCGCGCAGCGCCATGTTGTGTTCCTTGGAGCCCGTGAAGTGCTGCCAGAGGTTGCCGAACTGATCGGGCTCCACGACGCGCAGGTCGACCAACATCCCCGTGTGCGTGCGCGCCCTCGCCGCGTTGTCGCCTGGCGTCGAGCTCGTCTCGATGACGTCGAGCTTGGCGAACGCCTCGAGCAACGCCTTCGGGTCATCGGCGGTGGCGATGATGTCGAGGTCCTTGACGCTGTCGGCCATCCGGCGCGCGGAGCCGGCGAGCTCCACACGGTCCGAGGACGGCTCGGCGCGAAGCGCCTCGACGATCCCTTCGCCGATCTGAAGCGCCTTGTGCAGCAGCACGCGCGGCGCGGGCCGCTCGCCGACGCCGGCGTCCAGCGCGGCCAGCATCGACTCCTCGAACTTGCGCCCGAAGCCGCGCACGTCGCGCAGGCGCTCGGACTTCACGGCCTCGCGCAACGACTCGAGCGAGTCGATGCCGAGCTCGTCGTAGAGCCGTCGTGCGCGCTTGGGGCCCAGCCCGGGCAGGCGCGTCAGATCCATGAGCCCCGGCGGGAACTTCGCGCGCAGCTTCTCGACCGCCGGAATCGTGCCGGTCTCGAGCAGCGCGGCGATCTTCTCCTCGAGCGTCTTGCCGATCCCCGGTAGCTCGGTGACGCGACCCTCGCGCGTGAGCGCCGCGATGCTGACCGGCGACTCGCGCACGGCCTTTGCTGCGTTGCGGTAGGCGAGCACTCGGTGCACGACGGCGCCGTCGAGCTCGTAGAGGTCGGCCAGCTCATCGAAGAGCGCGGCGATGGATGCGTTGGGCGGATCGGTCACGGTCAGGATTCGCTAAGCCAGCGATGTCTAGGGTACGCGGCCCCCATGGGCGCTCCCTGGCTCATCCTTCCAACCTACGACGAGGCCGAGAACATCGAGGCCATCGCGCGCGCCGCCGACGCGGTGCTCGCGGCCGCCTCCCCGGACGGCCACCGCATCCTCGTCGTCGACGACGGCTCGCCCGACGGGACCGGGCAGATCGCCGACCGGCTGGCGAAGGAGCTTCCGGCCGTCGAGGTGCTGCACCGCGCCGAACGACAGGGTCTCGGCCCTGCGTACCTCGCCGGCTTCGCACATGCGCTCGGCGCCGGCGCGACGCACGTCATGGAGATGGACGCCGACTTCTCCCACGACCCCGCCGACCTGGCGCGTCTGCTCCAGGCGGCGCAAGACGGCGCCGACGTCGCGCTGGGCTCGCGCTACGTCCCGGGCGGCGGCGTCAGCGACTGGGGCCTGGGCCGACGGCTCATCAGCCGCGGCGGCTCGTGGTACGCGCGCCGGGTCCTCGGCCTGCGCGTTCGCGACCTCACCGGCGGGTTCAAGTGCTTCCGCCGCGAGGTGCTCGACGCGATCGACCTGGAGAGCGTGCGGTCGCAGGGCTACGCCTTCCAGGTGGAGCTCACCTATCGCGCCGTGCGCGCCGGGTTCGACATCGTCGAGGTGCCGATCGTGTTTCGCGATCGCCGCCTGGGGCGCTCGAAGATGTCCTGGCGAATCGCGGGCGAGGCGATGCTGCTCGTCCCGCGCCTGCGCAAGCGCGGTCCCTGAACCTCAAGATCGCGGCTCGGCGCGCCGATGCGTCTTGGGATGAACGCCAATCAACTCGTATTGGTGCAGGGCATGCGCGATACCCGCGCCACGCTGGTGCGCTGGAACCTCGCGCCGTGGTCTGTGCTGCGCCCGTGGGTCTTCGGCGCCGCGGCGATCTCCGCCGGGCTCCTGTTTGCCGTCTTTGTGATCGGGTCGATCGCCACACCCGACCCGACGCCGATCCTGCTCCCAGGCCTGAACGCCCCGACCCACGTCGATGCCGTCGGCCGCGTGCTGTTCCGTAACTCGCTCGTCCTGGCACTGCACGCGATGGCCTGCGTCGCCGGCTTCATCGCGGGCTCGTCGGTCCCGCTCCAGGCCCAGCGGCACACCGGGTTCACCAAGGCCCTGCACGACAAGGCGGGGCCGCTGGCGATCGCGTTTGTCGTCGGCGCGACCTCCTTCTCGCTCGCAACCCAGGCCTACGTGCTTGGCAACGCCGCCAGCACGCTCGCGGCCCAGGGCAACATGGCGGTTGGCCTGCTGATCGTCGGACTCCTGCCCCATGCGGTGCCTGAGCTGATCGCGCTGTTCCTGCCGCTCGCCGCTTGGATCGTCGCCAGCCGGCGCGACGACTGGCACGAGCTCCTGGCCGCGACGTTCGTCACCGTCGGCATCGCAACGCCGGTGTTGATCCTCGCCGCGTTCACCGAGGTCTACGTGTCGCCGCACGTGATCCTCTGGCTGCGCGGGTAGGTTTCGTTCCCGTCGCGCCCCCTTGGCCGCCGGTCCGGGTGAGGCACTACACTTTGTATAGTGACGTTTCCGACTTTCGCTAGGAGAACGAAGACATGGCCGACCTCCAGGACGTAACCGACATCAGCTTCCAGGCCGAGGTCATCGAGTCGGAGACCACCGTGCTCGTCGACTTCTGGGCGCCCTGGTGCGGTCCGTGCCGTGTCGTCGGCCCCGTCCTCGAGGAGATCGCCGCCGAGCGCGCCGACCTGAAGATCGTCAAGCTCAACGTCGACGAGAACCAGCAGACGGCCGCGAACTTCCAGGTCCTCTCGATCCCGACCATGATCATCTTCAAGGGCGGCGAGCCGGTGAAGAAGGTCATCGGCGCCTACCCCAAGAAGAAGCTCGAGGCCGAGCTCGAGCCGCTTCTCGCCGGCTAGGGGATCCAGCGCAGCGCGGGGTCCGCGCGGCCCCCGGCAAAGCTGACGCCCTCGCGGCGAAGCTTGCGCCGCACCTTCTCGGGATCCCCGAGCGCCGTGGGCGCGATCGTCCCGTCGGACTTCAGCACGCGGTGGGCGCCCTCCCAGGCGCCGCGTGTCATGCGGCCGTTGAGCGCACGCGCGTGCGCGCGCTCGCCGCCGGCGGCGGCGCAAACGTCCCGGTAGGTCGCCCAGCGCCCCTCGGGGATCGCGGCGACGGTGGTCTGCAGCAGATCGATGTCCATGCCGCGATCCTGCAACGGCGCGCCGCGAGGGCAGGCCCGCCGGCGACAGTCGTCACACGCGCGTGACGGAGATGCGCAACGGGCGCCCTTCGATGTGCGCCTCGGTGCCATTCGCGGAGCCGTAGCCCACCGAGGTCGCGAGGACCTCGCCGGTGACGTACGCCTCGTGCGCGCGTGCCGCCGCGAGGAGCTCGTCGTCGCCATCGAGCTCGAGTGCGATGCGATCCGACACGTCGAACCCGGCGTCCTTGCGAGCCCCCTGAATCGCATGGACGACCTCGCGCGCAAGCCCCTCGAGGCGCAGATCGTCATCGAGCGCCAGCTCGAGCGCCACCGCATGCGAGCCCTCGCGCTCGAGCTGATAGCCGTCCAGCGGCTGCATCGACAGCAGCAGGTCCTCGGGCGCCAGCGGATGGTCGACGCCATCGACGTTGATGCGCACCGCGCCACCGTCCCGCGCGGCCGCGGCGACATGCGCGGGATCGAGCGCGGCGACTGCGGCCGCGACCTGTGGCATCCACTTGCCGAAGCGCGGGCCGAGCGTGCGGTAGTTCGGCTTGATCTCATAGGAGCCCAGCTCGTCGGCCTCGGCGACGAAGCGCAGGCGCTTCACGTTGAGCTCGGACGCGATGACGTCGGCGAGGCGCTCGATTGCGGCGCGCTCGGGGCCCGAGGCGACGACGACTGCCTCGTGCAGCGGCTGGCGCACCTTCACCTTCGCCTGGCCGCGCGCCGCAAGGCCAAGGCGCACGGTCTCGCGCGCGACCGCCATCGCAGTCTCGAGCTCGACGTCGCGCGGGCCGGGCTGCGGCCAGTCGGAGAGGTGGACCGATTCGCCGCCGCCCTCCAGCCCCTCCCAGATCTCGTCGGCCACGAAGGGCACGAACGG
>JAWVFZ010000235.1:0-2561 GCA_033855555.1 Solirubrobacteraceae bacterium | reverse complement strand
TCATCTACTTCAACAACGACTGGTGCGGCTACGCGCCGCGCAACGCCCGGGGCATGCTGGATCGGCTCGGTCTCAAGCCCTACGCGCTATCTCCGATTGCCTGAGTAGGACTTTGTTAGGCTGCCCTAATGGCGATCCGCGCCCTTGCCCGTAGGACTGCCTGGTGGACGATCGCCATCGGCGTCGTCGCCGGCTTGGTCTACATGATGGCAACGGCGTCGACCGGCCCGACTGACCCCACGCAGGTCGGAGGCCACCAGGAGCACGCCACCGTGGTCGCCAACGCCGCGATCATCGTCTTCCGCGAGGGCCTCGAGGCGGTGCTGATCTTCGCCGCAGTCACGGCGAGCTTCCTCGGCGCGAACGAGCGCCGCCGTCGCCCCGTCGTCGCGGGCGCGGCCGTCGCCTTCCTCGCAGCGGTCGGCACGTGGTTCCTGGCGCAGGCGCTCCTGGCCGTGGCATCGCCGCTCGGCGCGCGCCTGGAGGCCATCACCGGCTTCCTGGCGATCGTGGTGCTGCTCGTCGTCATGAACTGGTTCGTCCACAAGGTCTACTGGTCGGAATGGATCGGCCGCCACCACCGCCAGCGCCGCCGGTTGCTTGCGTCGACGGGCATCGGCGCGACGCTCGGGCTGGTTGCGCTCGGCTTCACCAGCGTCTACCGGGAGGGCTTCGAGGTGGTCCTGTTCCTGCAGGCGCTTGAGGTCAAGTCGGGAACGTCGACGGTCCTCGAGGGCGTCGGGATCGGCCTCGTCGGCACCGCGGTCGTGGGCCTCATCACCTTCTGGCTGCACCACAAGCTGCCCTACAAGAAGATGCTCGTCCTGACGGGCGTGCTGATCGGCGTGGTGCTGGTCGTCATGACCGGGGGCACCGCGCTTACCTTCCAGGATCTCGGCTGGATCCCGCGCCACGACCTGCCGTTCGCGGTTCCCGGCTGGCTGGGCTCCTGGTTCGAGATCTACGGCACGTGGGAGACGCTCGGCGCGCAGTTCCTGGCCGCGACGTTCGTCGTCGGCTCCTACTTCCTGGCGCAGCACCTGAAGGTGACGCGCCCCGCGCGCCGCGGCGAGCAGCCGGCCGCCCGCGCCGAGGCCCCGCCGGCGAGCGAAGCCGCCCGCGGCGCGCTACCGGCCTAAGAACCCTAAGCCTCCTCGGCGCCCGGCTGGATGATCCCGGACTCGTAGGCGAGCACGACCGCCTGGATGCGGTCGCGCAGGCTGAGCTTCATCAGCACGCGGGCCACATGGGTCTTGACGGTGGTCTCGGAGACGATCAGCTCCTGGGCGACCTCGGCGTTGGACAGCCCGCGGGCGATCAGCCGGAAGACCTCGAGCTCGCGCGGGGTCAGCTCCTCGAACGCCGGCGGCGGCGCGGAATCGCGCGGGCGCACCTGGGCGAACTCGGAGAGCAGCCGGCGCGTCACCGAAGGGGCGAGCAGCGCCTCGCCGGCCGCCACGACGCGCACGCCGTCGGCGAGCTGCTCTGCAGGGACGTCCTTGAGCAGAAACCCGGAGGCCCCGGCGCGCAGCGCCTCGTAGACGTACTCGTTGAGGTCGAACGTGGTGAGCATGAGGATCTTCGGCGCGTCGGCGCCGTTCTCGGCGACGATCCGGCGCGTCGCCTCGATGCCGTCGAGCTCGGGCATCCGGATGTCCATCAGGATCACGTCGGGCTTGGCGGCCTTGGCCTTGTCGACGGCCTCGCGGCCGTCGATCGCTTCGCCGACCACGTCGAGATCGGGCTCGGCGTCGAGGATCATTCGGAAGCCGGTACGGACCAGGGACTGGTCGTCGGCGATGAGGATTCGGATGCTCATGCTGCCTCTCTGTCTTTCGGGATCGTCGCACGGACGCGGAACCCGCCGCTGGGCCGTGGTCCCGCCTGCAGGTCTCCGCCGCACAAAGCGACCCGCTCGCGCATGCCCACCAGTCCCTGGCCCAGCGGACCGCCGTCGTCCTCGGCGGCGGCGGTGAGGCCTTGTCCGGTGTCGGAGATGTCGAGCTCGAGCTCGTCCGCATTCCAGCGAAGGAGCACCTTCGCGCGGGCGCCGTCGCCGCCGTGCTGCAGCGCATTGGTGAGCGACTCCTGCACGACGCGATAGGCGGCGAGGTCGCAGCCCATCGGTAGCGGAAACGGCGCGCCCTCCTGGCGCAGCTCGACCGGGAGGCCCGCATCGCGCGCCCTGCGCACGAGGTCGTCGAGCCCGGCGAGCGTGGGCTGCGGCTCGCGCGCGGCCTGCTCGTCGCCGTCGCGCATCAGACCGAGCAGCCGCCGCAGCTCGCTCAGCGCCTGGCGGCCGCTGCGCTCGACCTCAGCCAGCGCCTGCACGGCCTCGTCCGGCTCGCGGTCCAGGACGCGGCGCGCGGCGCCGGACTGCACGACCATCACCGACACGGAATGTGCAACGACATCGTGGAGCTCACGGGCGATCCGGCGGCGCTCGTCGCCGACGGCGGATGCCGCCTCCGCCTCGCGCTCGACCTCCAGGCGCTCGTTGCGCAGCGCCAGCTCGCGCGCCAACAGCGCGCGATGGCGCAGGCCGCGGGCGACCGCGCCGG
>JAWVFZ010000234.1:0-5439 GCA_033855555.1 Solirubrobacteraceae bacterium | reverse complement strand
CCGGGTCGGTCCGGGCGCGGTCGTGGTAGCGGCGCAGCGACGTGTCCGCCTTGATGCGCAGCTGGCGCTCCTCCTCGCTGCCGCCGAAGCCGCCGCGCCGCCAGCCGCCCTCCAGCAGCCCCAGCAGCTCGTCGAGCGACTCGATCGCGAGCTGGTGGTAGCGCTCGAGCACCTGGTGGACGAGGATCCCGAAGCGCTGGTTCAGCGTCGGCTCCTGGGGGATGCGGAAGACGCGCGCGAACTTGTACTTCAGCGGGCCCGTGCGGTAGGTCTCGATGTCCGAGGCCGAGAGCATCAGCCCGTCGCCGCGGCGCGGCAGGAACGCCTCGAGTGAGGGCTCGTCGCGGGCGGCCACCGCGGCGGCGCGTGCGCGGGCGTCGCGCTCGGCGTCCAGCAGCACGTCGTCCAGCGGCGAGGACTCCAGGATCTCGCGCTGCTGCGCGGTCGCGGCCTGAAGGATCGCCGCATTGATGCCCAGCAGCGCCTCGGCGACGGACTGCCCCTCCGGTCGGGCCAGCAGCGCGGAGACCTTCAGCAGCTCGAGGTAGCGGACGGTGCCGTGGGCGACGTCGAGGTCGGTGTCCAGCCGCAGCTCGCCGAGGCGGCTGCCGGTGCGCGGGATGCCGGCGACGAGCTCGTCACGGAGCGCCTGGTAGGTGGCGTGCAGCGCCTCGGCCGGGCCGAACAGCTCCTCCTCGCGCTCGTCCCAGTCCGCGGACAGCGCGGCGCGAGCTTCTTCGGCGAAGGGCGAGGGCGGTTGTAGCGCGCCGCTCTCGCCCTGTGCCGCGTACGAAAGCACCAGCCCGTCCCGCGCCCGCGTCATCGCGACGTGCAACAGGCGCCGCATCTCCGCCACGTGGGCGTCGCGCATCGTGTCCAGTGAACCGGCCTGCTCCAGCAATGCGGCAGGGATCGGCTCGACCAGCCGGCTGCGCGCGCCGGGCATTCGCGCCGCCTGCAGGCCGAGCACGAAGACGTGGTCGAACTCGCGTCCCTTGGCGGCCTGCATCGACAAGACCGCGACGGCATCACGGGGGGCGTCCTCGTCGGCCGGCTCGTCCTCGCGCAGGCCGGCCTCCGCCACGGCGCTGACATAGCGGGCGAACTCGCGCGGGGTTGCCTGCGGCGAGCGCCGCACGTAGGCCGTCGCAAGCTCTCCGAGCCGCGACAGGTTGCGCAGCCGCTCGACGACGTCGGCCTGCGCGGAGAACAGCTGCTGGCGACGCAAACCCAGGCGCTCGATCAGGCGGTGGACGAAGAGGTCGGGCCGGGTCGTGTCCAACGCGGCGGCGGCGGCGCGGTGGAGCTTGAGGAACGCCAGGATGCGCTCGCGCGCCTCAGGGGGCAGCTGCGGCGACTCGGTCGCGGCGACGAGCGCGCCGACCATGTCGAGCTTGCGCCGGCGCGCGATCTGGATGCAGCGGGCGAGGTCGACGGAGCGCAGCTCCACGGGCGGCCGCGCGAGCGCGCGCACGACGGCGCCGGCGTCCGAGGGGTCGACGAGCAGCCGCAGCCAGGCCAGGACGTCGCGCACCTCGGCGCGCTGGAAGAAGGCGGCGTCGCCGACGAGCCGGTGTGGCACCGCGCGCTCCTCGAGCGCCACGGCGACGGTCTGGCCCTCGTTGCGCACCGAACGCACCAACACCGCGACGTCGGCGGGCGCCGTCCCCTCGCGCAGCAGCCGCGCCACGTCGGCGGCGACGGACTGCGCCTGGGCGCGCTCGTTGACGCAGCGCCAGAAGCGAACCTCGCCGCCGGGCGCGCCGGCGGGTTCAGGGCCGTCGGCGATGGCGTGTGCGGCCGTGAGCAAGCGCTCGCGCGAGCGGAACGAGCGGTCGAGCACGACGGTGGCCGGGGCGCCGGCGAGGCGGCCGGCGTGGGCGGCGTCGGCCATCGTCGCCGTGACCTCGCCGCCCAGCAGGCCGAGCAGCGCGAGCTGAGCCGGCGTCAGCTCGCCCAGGTCGTCCACGAGCACGTTGCGGAAGCGCGCGCAGGTGCGCTCGCGCACATGCGGCTTGTCCGCAAGCAGCGCGTGTGCGCGCAGGACGAGCTCGCCCTCGTCGAGCAGCGCCTGCTCGGACAGCATCCGGTCGTGGGCGAGGTAGATCTGGGCGAACTCGCGCTCACGGTCGATAGGACCCCGCCCACCCTCACCATCCTCCAGCCCGCCCGCCCACGTCGCATAGGCCTGGGCGGTCACCGCCTGCTCCTTGAGCCGGTCGATCCGGGCGACGATCCCCGCCAGCAGCGCGGCGGGGCTGCCGCGGAAGTCGTGCAGGCGGACGCTGAGCTCGTCGACGCGGTCGAGCAGCATCGCGAGCCGGTCGGCGGCGGTCGCTCCGGCGACGAACGGCCCGAGTCCCGCTTCCACCACCTCGTCGTGCAGGAGCCGCGCGCAGAAGCCCGGGACGGTCGTGATGTGCAGCTCCTCGAAGCCCCGCTCCAGACGGTCCTCGATCGCGGCGCGAAGCGGGTCGGGATCGCGCGCCAGGACGAGGATCGCCTCGGGCGGCCGGCCGCCGGCGGCGAGCCAGGCAAAGCGCTCCACGACGACCGTCGTCTTGCCGGTACCCGCGCCGCCCACGACCGCGAGCGGTCCGCCGCCGTGCTCCACGGCGGCGCGCTGAATCTCGGTGAGCGAGGGCACCGCCCTAGGATATGGGGCGCATGGCGAGCTCCCCGGCGCTGCTGGAGACGGACTGGCTCGGCGCCTGCCGCACCGCGGTCGCCGGGCTGCGGGCTGTCCTGCGCGAGCATCCGACGAGCCGCGAGCGCGTGATCGAGACAGGGACCACGGGCGAGGGCGGCGATCTCACACTGGTCATCGACGAGCAGGCCGAGGAGGTCGTCTTCGGCGAGCTCGAGCGCCTCCACGACTCCGGCGCGCGCTTTACGGCGATCTCGGAGGAGCGCGGCGTGGTCGACTTCGGCGACGACGGGATCCTGGTGGTGATCGACCCGATCGACGGATCGATGAACGCCAAGCGCGGGCTGACCCACCACGCGCTGTCGATCGCCGTCGCCGACGGCCCGACGATGGCCGACGTGCGCTTCGGCTACGTCTTCGATCTCGGCCCGGGCGAGGAATGGCGCGCCGAGGAGGGCGGCGGCGCGTTCCTCGACAACAAGCCGGTGCGCCCGCAGCCCGAACGGCGCACGCGTGACGGCAAGCTGGAGCTGCTCGCGATCGAGTCGGCCGACCCGCGCTGGCTGGCCGCCTCGTCGGACGGGCTGGTCCATGTGGCCCACCGCCTGCGGGCGATGGGCTCGATCGCGATCTCGCTCTGTCAGGTCGCGCCGACGCGCGTCGACGGAATGGCGACCCTCTGGAAGTCACGTGCTGTGGACTGCGCCGCGGCGCAGCTCGTGGTGCGCGAGTCCGGCGGCCTGGTCTGCTTTCCGGGCATGGACGACCCGCTCGGCGCGCCGCTGGACCTCGTGCCGCACGCTCCGGTCGTCGCGGCGCGGACGCCGGAGGCCCTGGCGCAGCTCGCCGGGTTGCCGACGACCTGAACGGGGCAGGCTGGGTTCATGGTCGACTGGCGCCTCGCCCGCCGCCTCGCGGATCAGATCGCCGGCAGCGCGAGCGCTCCGGCCCTGCCCGGGGACCTCGCAGCGCGCTGCGACGACGCCGCGCGACGGGTTGCCGCCTACACGCAGCTGACGCCGGCCGCGCCGCTGCCGGCTCCCGAGGCGGTCGATCGCGGCGAATGGCTGCGGGTGAACCTCGCCGGCATGGAGGAGATGCTCGACCCCGTGCTCGAGCGCGCCGTCTCCGGCGCGGGTCCGGCCAGCGGCCCGTTGCGTGCCGTCGGCGGTGGGCTCGTGGGGGCTGAGGTCGGCGCGCTCACCGGCTACCTCGCGCGCCGCGTGCTCGGCCAATACGAGCTGCGGCTGCTCGACCCGGACTATCCGCCCCGGCTGCTCTTCGTCGCGCCGAACATCGCCGACGCTGCGCGGGCCCTCGACGCCGACCTCGACGAACTGCTCTCCTGGGTCGGGTTCCACGAGGTCACGCACGCGGTGCAGTTCGCCGGCGTGCCGTGGTTGCGCGCGCATCTCGCGGGGCTGCTCACGGAGCTGCTCGAGAGCCTCGACGTCAAGGTCGACCTGAAGGCGGCGCTGCGGCTGCCCTCGCTCGACGATCTGCGCGGGCTGGCCGAAGGGCTGCGTGAGGGCGGGCTCGTCAACGCGGTCGCGGGCCCGGAGCGCCGCGCCCTGGTCGACCGCATCCAGTCGGTCATGGCGCTCATCGAAGGCCACGCCGAGCATGTCATGGACGCCGTCGGCGCGGACGCCTTGGCGAACCTGCCCGCCCTTCGTTCGGCCCTGAACCGCCGCCGCGCGGATCGGTCCCCGGTCGTCCATCTGCTCGAGCGGCTGATCGGCCTTGACCTCAAGCTCGCCCAATACGAGACGGGCAAGGCGTTCTGCGACGCGGTCGTCGCCGACGGCGGGATCGAGCGGCTCAATATCGCCTGGTCCAACCCGGCCAACCTGCCGTCGGCCCCCGAGCTGAAAGCCCCGCAGGAGTGGCTGGATCGAACGCGCGTTCCCGCGGTAACCAAAGGGCGCTGAAGCCCGCAAAGTCCGGTGTAACCGGACTGTTTCCGTGGTTTACAAACATGTGTTCGATGGTATTTTCCGTCGGACTCAAGGCTTAGACCCGAATCCGACCCCGAGGGGGACCAGCCCAACATGGCTACCACGCCGACCACCGCGCAGACGACCGCTCGCAAGACCGCCGCCACGAAGCGATCGACCGCCGCCAAGAAGGCTTCGCAGACGCGTAGCGCCAACCAGGCCGCCGCGGCGCGCAAGCGCTCCACGGCCGCCAAGAAGGCCGCGCAGACCCGCGTCGAGCTGCAGAAGACGCCCGTCGATCGCGTCGCCGAGTACGCCGAGAAGGCCGTCCTCGTCCCGCTGGGCGCGAGCCTCGTCGCTCGTGACCGCGTCGTCGGCGCCGTCACCGACATCCGCGACTCCTACTCCACGCGCGAGAAGGCCGAGCGCGAGCTCAAGGCCGACCTGCGCAGGTTCGAGCGTCGCGGCACCACCGCGCGCAACCGCTTCGAGCGCGACGTCCGCAAGACCCGCACCCGCGTCGAGCGCGAGATGCGCCAGCGCCGCACGCGCGCCGAGCGCCTGCTCAAGCAGAACCGCACCCGCGTCGAGCGCGAGCTCAAGCAGCGCGTCAAGCCGCTCGACCTGGCCCAGGCCCGCGTCGAGAACGCCCTCCAGGGCGGCATCACGACGGCCACGCAGATCTCGACCGAGCTCCAGAAGCGGATCGCCTCGGTCGCCTAGTAGCGCTTCGCAAAGGTTCGCTCCCTCGCGGGAGCGATCAGAGGGAATCTCTCTCCTCCCTCGCACGACGGGCCGCCCTCGGGTGGCCCGTCGTCGTTCTCACCCCGGGCGGCGCTCGGCTCGCGGGCATTC
>JAWVFZ010000233.1:0-9647 GCA_033855555.1 Solirubrobacteraceae bacterium | reverse complement strand
TCGACCAGTACCGCGGCGTCATCGCCTACATCCGCGTGACGGACGGGGTGTTCAAGAAGGGCGAGGCGATCCGCGCGATGCAGACCGGCACCGAGGCCGACATCGACGACATCGGCTTCTTCACGCCCGCAATGACGCCGGCGCAGTCGCTCAGCGTGGGCGAGGTCGGCTACCTGATCACCGGGATCAAGGACGTGACGATGCTCGCCGTCGGCGACACGCTGACGACGAAGGCCAACGCGGCGACCGAGCCGCTGCCCGGCTATCGCGAGGTCAAGCCGATGGTCTTCTGCGGCCTGTTCCCGATCGACACCGACCAGTACCCGGACCTCCGCGACGCGCTGGAGAAGCTCACGCTCAACGACGCGGCGCTGGACTGGCAGCCGGAGACGTCGGACGCACTCGGCTTCGGCTTCCGCTGCGGATTCCTCGGGCTGCTGCACATGGACATCGTGCGCGAGCGGCTCGAGCGCGAGTACGACTTGGAGCTCATGGCGACGATGCCGTCGGTGGGCTTCGAGGTGACGAAGACCAACGGCGAGGAGATCGAGGTCCACAACCCCTCCGACATGCCCGACCCGGCGAACATCGCCGAGATCCGCGAGCCCTACATCAAGGCGTCGGTGCTGACGCCCAAGGAGTTCATCGGCCAGGTCATGGAGCTCTGCCAGGACCGCCGCGGCGAGCACACCGGGATGCACTACCTGTCGGCCGACCGCGTGCAGATCAACTACGACCTCCCGCTCGCCGAGATCGTCCTGGACTTCTTCGACCAGCTGAAGTCGCGTACCCGCGGCTACGCGTCGCTGGACTACGAGATCACCGGGATGCGCCCGTCCAACCTGGCCAAGCTCGACGTCCTGCTCGCCGGCGACCCCGTCGATGCGCTGTCGATGGTCGTCCACCGCGACAAGGCCTACGACTTCGGGCGCCAGCTGACCGAGAAGCTGCGCGCGAAGATCCCGCGCCAGCAGTTCGACGTGCCCATCCAGGCCGCCATCGGCTCGCACATCATCGCCCGCGAGACCGTCAAGGCCTTCCGCAAGGACGTCACCGCCAAGTGCTACGGCGGCGACATCTCGCGCAAGCGCAAGCTGCTCGAGCGCCAGAAGGAGGGCAAGAAGCGGATGAAGCAGGTGGGCCGCATCGAGGTTCCCCAGGAGGCGTTCCTCGCCGTCCTGGAATTGGGCGACGACAGCTCGTCGCGCTAGGGGTCCTGCCCGGGCGTGCCCGGGGGTCAAGTCTTTCATTGCCACATTTGCTCGCTTTGCAGGCGGAGCGGGGGTGTGGGTGGCGTGCAGCGAGGTTCGCGCGGGTGGCGCTCCGCGTTGGTTGCTGGCAGTGAGGGAGAGGGTGAGCCGCGCGCGCTCGTTCTGGGCCGGATGTTCCACCCATACGGTGGTATATCCGGCCCACAACAGACCAGCCGGGGGCGTGAGTAACGAAACCCACCGTGACGGTGGGTTTCGTCACAACAGCGCCGTCCGGCTGCCTTTCCCTCAATGACCAGATCGCGCACCGCGCCACCCAAACGCCCGAACTGAACGCTTTCGCTCCTCGCCCAAACGAGGGAGCTGCGGCTCAGCGGCCCGCGTACCTCCGCGCCGCCTGCGCCGCCGACGCGCCATACGAGCCGCCGAACAGCACGGCGTGGACGAGCAGCGGCAGCAGTTGGTAGAGCTGGACGCGGTCCTCGTGGCCGGCGGCCAGCGGCGCGCCTTCCTCGTAGGCGGCCAGCGTCGCGGGGGAGATGCGGCCGAAGAGCCGCAACATCGCCAGGTCGACCTCGCGGTGGCCGCCATAGGCGGCGGGATCGATCAGCACCGGTCGGCCGTCGGTCGCGGCCATCACGTTGCCCGCCCAGAGGTCTCCGTGCAGGCGGGCCGGATCTTCCGGCGGCCCGGCGAGGTCGCTCATGCGCTCGCAGACGCGCTCGATCGCGGCCCGGCCCTCGCGACTGAGACTGCCGCGCTCGAATGCCCGGTCGGCCAGCGGGGCGATCCACACGCGCCCGTAGAACGCCGCCCAGTCGTCGCTGTCGCCACCCGGCAGCTCCACGCCCCCGAGCCGAACCGAGCCTCCATGCGGGGTGAACCCGAAGGCGGGCGCGCCCGCGGTGTGCAGCGCGGCGAGGTCCCGGCCGAGCGCCTCGTCGTCGAGCGGGCCCTCGTCGATCCATTCCAGCGCGAGGAAGCGCATGGTCGCGGCGATGACCCGGGGGACACGCACGCCGGTCGCTCCCAGCCAGGCGAGCGCACTCTCCTCGGCCGTGTACTCGTCCGGGGCGGCCTTCGCCCGTGCCTTGACGAACAGCCGCTCGCCGTCCTCGAGCTCGACGGCCCAGGCCTCGTTGATATCGCCGCCCGCGACACGGTGGACGGACGCGACGGGCCGCCCGAGCGCCTCAGCGAGCTCGTGCGATCTCATCGAGCAGACCGCGGCAGGCCGCCTCGACCTGGTCGAGCACGTCCTCGAAGCCGTTCGGCCCGCCGTAGTAGGGGTCGGGAACGTCAAGGTCCGGGCTGCCCGCGGAGGCCGGATCGAACTCGCGCAGCATCCGGACCTTGTGCTCGCTTCCGGATGGCATCAGCGCGCGCAGGTCGGCCAGGTTGTCGCGGTCCATCGCGAGCAGCAGGTCGAAGTCCTCGAAGTCATCGGCGTGCACCTGGCGCGCGGCCCCGTCGATCGTGATCCCGCGCTTGCGCGCCGCCGCGGCGGACCGGCTGTCGGGTGGGTCGCCGACGTGCCAGCCCCCGGTCCCGGCGCTCTCGATCTCGATCTCGCCCTCGAGCCCGCGCTCGGCGACGAGATGACGCAGGACGCCCTCCGCGGTCGGCGAGCGGCAGATGTTTCCCATGCAGACGAACAGGATGCGCACGACCCGGAAGAATGACTGGTATGGACCTCGGCCTGAACGACAAGGTGTGCGTTGTGACCGGCGCGAGCAGCGGCATCGGTCTCGCGACGGCCCGGCGGCTCTGCGAGGAGGGTGCGCGTGTGCTGTTCGTGGCGCGCAACGCGGACCGCCTGATCGACGCGGCGGAGCACTGTGGCGGGGAGTATCTCGCCGCCGACGTGACCGACGCCGACGCCGACGAGCGCATCATCGCCACGTGCGCCGAGCAGATGGGCGGCGTCGACGTGTTGGTGAACAACGCTGGCACGAGCTTCATCGGACCGCTGCACGAGCTGACCGACGCCGACTGGCGCAGCCAGCACGAGCTTCACGTGATGGCGCCGATGCGCCTGATGCGCGCCGCGGCGCCGCGGATGGCGAGGGCCGGCGGCGGGCGGATCGTCAATGTCTGCTCGTCGTCGGGAAAGCGCCCCTCGCAGACCAACCCCGCCTACTCGGTGAGCAAGGCCGCGCAGCTCTCGTTGTCGCGGGTGTTCGCCGACGCGTACGCCCGCGATGGGGTGCTCATCAACGCTGTCGCCCCCGGGCCGGTCGACAGCGAGCTGTGGCTGGAGCCCGGCGGTATGGCCGACCAGCTCGCTGAGTCCAGAAGCCTCACGCGCGAGGAGGGGCTCAGGATCCAGCGCGAGAAGGTCCCGGTCGGGCGTTACGGCACGCCGCAGGAGATCGCCGACGTGATCGTCTTCCTTTGCTCCGCACGCGCCAGCAACGTCACCGGAGCAGCCTGGTCGGTCGACGGGGGATCCGTTCCGGTCATCATCTGAGGCGATGCACGGATCCCTCCCCGAGCCGCGCGACGATCGCTGGGGCCCGCTGCTCGCGGGCCTCGTCTTCGTTGCGGGCGTCGTGCTCCTCGTCTACGCGCTCAGCACCACGCTCGGGCGCCCCGGCGGCCAGCGCACGGCGCTCGTCGCGGGGCCGGCGCCCTCGCGGGCCACGGCCCAGCCGGCGCTCACCGTGGTCGCAGGCCCGGCACCGGCGGTCGCGGCGCCGGCGGCGCGCGCCCCGGCGCCGCGGCCGCGCCGCGCGACCTGGGGCGAGTGGACGCGGCTCTTTCGCCCGCTGTACGTCTCCGGGGAGCGCGCGTTCGGGGTCTCGTGGCTGCTCGTCGCCGCAGTCCACAAGCAGGAGACCGCCTTTTCCACGGCCGCGGGGACCTACCGCGGACTGAACTTCGCGGGCTGCTGTGCGGGGCCGATGCAGTTCAACGTCACCAACGGCAAGGTCTCGACGTGGGATCGCTACGCGAACGCGTTCCGGTGGGCTGCGCGTCCGGGCTCCTACCCGCACGTCGCGAACAGCCACCCGTCGGTCTACGACGACTTCGACTCGATGATGGCCGCGGCGCGCTTGCTGTCCGACGCAGGCGCGACCCGGACGCTGGACGGGCGGGCCTGGCAGGCGGCCTATGACTACTACGGCCACGACGCCTTCGGCGTGTCCTACGCCGACGTCGTCCTGGCGCGTGCGCGCAACTGGGCGCAACGCGGCTTCTGCGCGCTCTGCGAACCCTCGCCCGACGCGGTGGCGGCCGTCCACGCCGACTTCGGCGCCGCGGCGCTCAGTGCGCTGGTACCGGCTCCCCGGCCAGCAGCGCCAGCAGCGAAGAAACGCAGCGTGCACGCGCGAGCTGCGTCATGACCATCTCGTAGGCGGTGTCGACCATCCGCTCCCTGGCCGCGTGGTCGGCGAGCCACTGCAGGAGGACCTCAGGCAGGTCGGCTGCCTCGGCCTCGACGTGGGTCTCGCCGGCGACGTAGGGATCAGGCCGGTAGACGGGCTCGGAGACGATCAGCGAGCGGTTGGAGGCGCCGAGGTTGAAGCGCGCGTCGGGGAAGTTCCCTTCGAAGCGGTTCAGGTTCAGCGTGATCACCGAGCGGTTGATCAGCCGCGTTCGATCGTCGCCCCAGAAGCGGGCGTCGTGCCAGCCGCCGACGGCCATCAGCGGGACGCCGGCACGCTTGATGCGCCAGGCGAGCAGTCGCCGGCGCGGCACGGTCATCGCCCCGAGGAAAAGCACGGGAATGTCGCGCTCCAAGCGTAGGTCGGCGTGCATGTCCGGGCCGATCGACAGCGGCACCCACGCGGCGTCGATCCCGACCTCGGCAAAGCGCTCGACGCGCCCGAGCGTCGTGGTGGCGACGGCATCGATGAGCCCCTCTTTGACGAGCCGCACCATCCGGTGCTCGTTGGAGCGCGCGTCGATGACGCGCTTGTCGTGCAGCACGAGCTTGGCCCAGTCGCGGTGCGTGCGCCGTGGCCAAGGCAGCCCGGACGACAGCGGTGGCACGAGCGGCTCGGTCATCCACGCGACGACGCGCGGCCGGCGCGGCCCCAGCCCCCGCAGCTGCTTCAGCGCCCGCGTGTAGAACGTCGGCTGGTTCGGGATGAGGACGGCGTCGACCGACGGGTCGAAGTTCTCGCCCGTCTGCACCTCGTGGCCCTCGGCGCGCAGCGACTTGGCGATCCCATGCTCGTGCTTCGGCATCGCCGGGACGGGTCGGTGGGCGATCGCGATCCGCATGCGCCGCGAGACGTTATCCGGCGAGCTCGGGAGCGGCGCGCGCTAGCCGCCGCACGCCTTCGGCCAGCTGCGCAGGGTCCGCTCCGGAGAACGAGAGCCGCACGTGCGGTCCCGGCGGCTCGGCGGCGAACCACGGGCGGCCTGGGCTGACGATCACGCCGCCCGCTCGCGCGCGGGCGGCAATCGCGAGGTCGTCGGCGCGCGCGGGCAGCTCGAACCACAGGTGCAGGCCGCCGGCCGCAAGCGAGGTCAGCCGCAGCCCCGGCAGGTCGCGGGCTGTCGCCGTCGCGAGTGCGTCGCGGCGCTCGCGCAGCGCGGCGCGCAGGGCGCGCAGGTGCCGGCGCCACGCGGGCGAAGCGACGAGCTCGAGCGCCGCCTCCTGCAGCGGGCCCGCCACGAAGAAGTCGTCGATGATTCGCGCCGAGCGCAGGCGCTCGCCCGCGGCGCCGCGCGCCCCGACGGCCGCGACTCGCAGTCCGGGCGCCGCGGACTTCGACAGCGAGCGTATGTATACGACATGGCCGTGGCGGTCGGCGGCGGCGAGCGGCGGCGGCGGCTCGCCGTCGATCGCCAAGTCGCGCGCCCAGTCGTCCTCGACGAGAAATGCGCCCGCGGTCGCGACGACGTCGAGCACCGTCGCGCGGCGGCCGGGGGAGAGCGTCGCTCCGTGCGGGTTGGCGAACGTCGGCTGCGCATAGAGCAGACGCGCACCCGAGCGCTCGAAGGCCTCTGCCAGCAGCGCGGGCCGGATCCCGTCGCCGTCGGTCGGGACCGGAACCACGCGCAGCCCGGCCGCGCGCGCCGCGGCGAGCGCGCCGATGTACGTCGGCGCCTCGACGAGTACGGGCTCGCCCGGGGTGGCCAGCGCGCGGAACGCGGTCGCCAGCGCCGACTGGCCGCCGGGGCAGACCACCATGTCGTGCGCGCCGAAGCCGCCGCCGGTCTCGCGCGCGAACCAGGCGCGCAGCTCCTCGCGCCCCGCCACGGGGCCGCGGTCCCAGGCGCCCGCACGGCGGGCCGCGCGGCCGAGCGCCGCGCCGACGGCGGCGAGCGGCTGCAGGTCGCGGTGCAGGTAGCCGGTGGAGAGCGGGATCGCACCGGGCGGCGGAAGCTCGAGCAGCTCGTCGAGGCCTTCGCTGTCGCCGCGCCGCGCGCCGAGCGCGACGGCCTGCCACGAGAGGTCAGGCACATTCGCGACCGCCGGCCGCTCGGCGACGAAGGTTCCCCTGCCGGGCCGCGGCACCACGAGCCCCTCCTGTGCGAGACGGGCGATCGCGCGCTGGACGGTGACCGGGGAGGCTCGGTGGCGGGCCATCAGCTCCCTGACGGACGGCAGGCGGCTGCCCGGGGGGAGGGCACGGGCAGCCGTCCGCACGTCCTCGATAACACGCGAGCCTGTGTTATCGTCGATCATGGGAGCAGATAGTAACGCTATCCGCGGACGGGTGGTAACGCCACCACGCGCGCTGCTGGGGACGGGATTCGTGCTCGGACTCGTCGGCGTGATCGGGTTCTCGTTCTCGCTGCCGGCGACGCGGCTGGCGCTGCGCGACCTCGATCCCTGGGTCGTCGCGTTCGGACGCGCCGTCGTCGCCGCGTCGCTGGGCGCAGTCGTCCTGTGCGTCACGCGCGCGCCGTGGCCGAGCCGCGCGCAACTGCGTTCGCTGGCGATCGTCGCAGCGGGCGTCGTCGTCGGCTTTCCGCTCCTGACGTCCCTGGCGCTGCACCACCGGACGGCTGCGCACGCGGCGATCGTCGTCGGGCTGGCGCCGGCGGCGACGGCGGTGATGGCGGTCCTGCGCGCGGGCGAGCGGCCGAGCCGGGCGTTCTGGGCGGCCAGCGGCGCCGGGACTGCGGCGGTGCTCGTCTTCGCCTTCGTGTCGGGCGCGGGCGGCCTGCGGCTCACCGACGTCGAGCTCCTGGCCGCAGTCGCGCTCGTGGGCCTCGGCTACGCCGAAGGCGGGGTCCTGGCGCGCGACCTCGGCGGCACGCGGACGATCTGCTGGGCGCTGGTCCTCAGCGCGCCGCTGCTCGCGCCGATCGTGGCGCTGCGGGTCGCCCAGACCGGCTTCCACGTCCACGCCGACTCGGCGTTCGGCTTCGCCTACGTCGCCGGCGTCTCGATGTTCGCGGCGTTCTTCGCCTGGTACGCGGGGCTCGCGCGCGGAGGCGTCGCACGGATCGGCCAGGTGCAGCTCGCGCAGGCCCCGCTCACCTTGCTCTGGGCCGGCCTGTTCCTCGGCGAGCGGGTCACCCTCGCGTCGGCGCTCACGGCAGTCGTCGTGGTCGGCTGCGTGGCCGCGACGCAGAAGGCCAGATAGCCGGCAGGATGCCACGCCGAGGTACTACCCTCCGCGACCGTGAACACCGAGGCCGTCGGCAAGAGCTATCCGGAGACCACCTACGCGGTCGGCCGCGAGAAGGTCCGCGAATACGCCTACGCCGTGGGCGAGACCAACCCGCTGCACCTCGACGTCGAGGCCGCGCGCGCCGCGGGGTATCCCGACGTCGTCGCACCGCCGATGTTCTGCGTCGTCTATAGCGGCCCCGCGATTGCGCCGGCGATCTTCGACCCTGAGGTCGGGATCAACTTCGCGCTGATGGTGCATGGCGGGCAGGAGTTCACGTGGGGCCCGCTGGTGGTCGCCGGTGACGAGATCACCACGAAGGTCAGCGTTGCGTCGATCGAGCAGCGCGGCGGCAACGGCTTCTACGTCTTCGAGTCGGTGTCGACCAATCAGGACGGCGCCACGGTCTGCACGGGCGCCTGGACCAACATCGTGCGAGGAGTTTGATGGCCGCTTTGATCAATTCCGGCGACTCGATCCCCGAGCTCAAGATCACACCGGATCGCTACCTGACCGTCCGCTACGCGGGCGCGTCGGGCGACTTCAACCCGATCCACATCGACGAGGACTTCGCCCAGCAGGTCGGCCTGCCGGGCCGGATCCTGCATGGGCTGTGGACGATGGCCCAGGTCGCGCGCGCGCAGACCGAGGCCGGCGGCGGCCCGCAGGCGCTCCAGCGGCTGAAGGTTCAGTTCCGCGGTATGGGTCGGCCGGAGGTCGAGCTGCAGGTCACCGGCGAGGTGCGGGAGGTGCATGACGGCGTCGCGATCGTCGATGCGCGCGCGGTGCAGGACGGCTCGGCGATCATCCGCAACGCTGAGGCCGAGCTCCGGCTCAGCTGACCGATCGCCGCGCTCGCTTACGATCAAGGGGTGATCACGCCCCGCCAGGAAGTCATCCTGCGCAAGGTCGTCGAGGCCTATAACGAAACCGGCCAGCCGGTGGGCTCCAAGACGCTTGCATCGGACCCCGACCTCGAGTTCGGCCCGTCGACGATCCGCAACGAGCTGGCCATCCTCGAGGAGCAGGGCCTGCTGGCGCACCCGCACACCAGCGCCGGGCGCGTGCCGACCGACGGCGGCCAGCGCTACTACGTCGACCGCCTGCTCTCCGCCGTGCCGGCGCGCACGCGGGGGATGGACCTGCAGCTCGTGCGCCGCGAGGTCGACGAGGCGATGCGCGTGACGACCGAGACGCTCAGCCAGGTGACGAACCTGCTGGCGATCGTGTCGGCGCCGCCGCTCGACACGGCGACGATCCGCCGTATCGAGGTGCTGACGCTCCAGCCCCAGGTCCTGATGGTCGTGATCATCACCTCGACCGGCGGCGTGTCCAAGCGAGTGTTCACCTACGACGCCCCGGTCGACCCGGGCCTCGCCGCCTGGGCGGCGGAGTACCTCAACGAGCGCCTCACCGGCACCGGCCTGGGCGCGCGGATGCTGCGGGCCAAGCTGCAGGATCCCGGGCTCGGCCAGACCGAGGCGGCCTTCGTCGACGGTCTGGCACCCGCGTTCACGGACCTCGCGGCAACGGCAGAGGACACGCTCTACGTCGACGGAACCGCGCGCCTGCTGGGCGAGCACCGCTTCCAGGACCTCAGCCAGATCAACGAGCTGATGGGGATGCTGGAGCGCCGCGCGCTGCTGCTCGGCGTGCTGAGCGCCGCACTCGGCGAGCGAGACGTGCTCGTGCGCATCGGCAGCGAGAACGAGACACCCGCCCTGCGCTCGCTCGCGCTGGTCGCCGCCGGTTACGGCCTGCCGCAGCGCAAGCTCGGGACGGTGTCGGTCATCGGCCCGGTGCGCATGGACTACCCCGGCGCGATCCACTCGGTCCGCGAGGCCGCGGCTGCGCTGTC
>JAWVFZ010000232.1:0-13777 GCA_033855555.1 Solirubrobacteraceae bacterium | reverse complement strand
AGAGCAGCAGGTGCTCGGTGGAGACGTACTCGTCCGACAGCTCGCGCATCTCGTGCTCGGCGGCGCGTAGGATCTGCAGCAGCTCGGGCGCGGTCGACGGCTCGGCGTCGGTTGACAGGGTCGGAAGGCCGTCGAGGATCTCGTTGGCCTCGGCACGGATGGCGTCGGGTGAGGCGCCGAGCTTGCGCAGGACGGGCAGCGTCATGCCGTCGGGCTGCTCGAGCAGCACTGCGAGCAGGTGCTCGGGCTGCACCTGGGAGTGCTTGCGGGCGACGGCCAGCGCGAGCGCGGCCTGGAGCGCCTCCTGGGACTTGATCGTGAATCGGTCTGCGTTCATATAGGAAAAATCTTAGTCGAAGGGACTTAGATTGTTGCACGTTGCGGCCTCGCGGACAAGGGGTAGCACCGCTTCATGGAAGAGCACGAGATCACTCCTGAGCAAGCCCAGCACGACGAAGGCAAGGACGAGCCGCTCGGCCCCGCGACGCCCGACGACGAGACCCCGATGGGCGACACGCCCGAGGCCCACGACGAGCTCTCGCCACTCGATCTCCCCCCCGACCACCCCGGTCGCCAGGAAGCCGAGCGACAGGCGGGCGGCGCTGGGGGGACGACGAAGGGGTCGGACTAGGCGGCGAGCGCGGCACCGCCGCGGTGGTGGCTTGGCATTGAAGGAAAGGCAGCTGACGGCGCTGGTGGAACGAAACCCACCCTCACGGTGGGTTTCGTTACGCATGCGCCAGCCCAGCGCGACCCGGGCTGCGAAATCGCGCACGGCACAGCCGCAGACACGACTACCCCGCGAGCGCGGCAAGTGCGCGCCGCGCGATCGCCTCATTGCCGGCAGCACGCTCGCGCAGAGAAGCCTGGGCCGCGCCGGTGTCCGCACCGATGGCGCGCCCTAAAGCACCTGCGACCTGGTCGACATCCCCGGGGTCGGGGACGCACAGGTCGCCCGTGTCCGCACACGCGACCGCGCGGCTTGTCACCACCGGGATGCCCAGCTGCAGGTGCTCGGCGGCCACGTAGCCATAGGACTCGCTGAGCGTCGCGGCCAGGCCGGCGTCACAGCCCGCGATCAGCGCGAGCAGCTCGTCGTGGGCGAGCCGGCCGTGATCGACCCAGCGCACGCCGAGCCGATCGAGCCACCCGGCGTAGCGGTCCGCGCGCCCGGTGAGGTGGAGGGTCCAGTCCGGTCCCGCGGCGCGCCCGAACGCGGCCGCCTGCGCGACGACGTTCTTCCGCGGCCGTGGCTCGCCGAGCAGCGTGACGTTCACGCCATCCAGGACTCGCCGCGTGACCTGCGGCGCCGGCGCGAGGACGTCGGGCAGATGGACTGCGTCGAGCGCCCGCGCGGTCGCGGGGTCGTTACACACGAGTGCGTGCAGACGGCCGCTCGCGCGCAGCTCCAATAGCCGCTCGATCTGGGGAAGCTCGTCGCTGAGCTCTGTCTGCAGCAGCGGCGAATGCCAGCGGGCGACGATCCTCGTCGCGCCGTCGAGCAGCGGTTCGTAGCTCTCGTGCCAGGACGACAGGATGAGCAGATCGCAGTCCGGCGGCGGATCGCCCGGGGCGAGCGCGTGCGCCGTGCCCCCGAGGACAGCGGCGGCGTGGCGGGCCGACGTGACGCAACCTGCGAAGCCGCTGAACGAGGCGAACGCTGTCACAGCGCACGCAGCGCGTCGTGAAGGTCGCGGGCCACGCGCGGCCAGGCGTATTGCGCGGACTTCGGCACACCGAGCAGCCCGCGCTCCCGCGCCGCGGCCGGATCGGCGGCAACCTCGGCGAGTACGGTCGCCACGCCGTCGACGTAGGCGGCGTCGCGCCCGCCCGCGTACGCGACCCGCGCGCCGTTGCCGTCGACCGCCTCGCGCGCCGCACCGACGTCGCTGGCGACGATGAACTTCCCCGCCGCCAGGTACTCGGGCAGCTTCAGCGTCGTGCGACAGCGCCCGAGTGCGTCCGGCGTCTGGGTCCAGGTCACGGCGTCGAGGGCGGCGAGCGCGTCCGGCACCTGCTCGTGCGGCAGCACGCCGGGTGCGAGCAGCCGGTCGCCGACACCGAGCTCCCATGCGCGCTCGCGCAGCCGCTCCACGCCGTCACCCGGGCCCACGAGCACCGCCTTGACGTGGGCGGGGAGCCTCGGCAGCGCTTCGACAAGCTCCCAGCCGTAGGCGATCCGCGCAACCGGGCTCCACACGATCGACCCGACCACCCCGACGGCGACATCGCCGGGCGCGAGCCCGAGCAGGCGCCGTCCCGCGGCGGGAGTGCGGGGGGCGAAGCGTTCGAGGTCGACGCCCTCGGGCACCACGTGCGCGCGCCGGCGCACCCCGTGCTCGGCGAGCACATCGAGGAATCCCGCGCCGCGGACGAGCAGCCCGTCGGCGCGGCGCCAGGCCGCGGCCTCGGTGAGGCGGCGCTGCAGCACGCGCCGGCGCGAGCCGCCCAGCGCGCGGATGACGTCAGCGGCGACATCGCCCGTCTCCACGACCAGCGGCACCCCCCGCGCGCGCAGCACGAGCGCCGGCCGCAGCTCGCGCGGGTCGCAGTCGTAGGCGACAACGACGTCGGGCCGCGCGCAACGGGCAAGCCGGCGCAGCAGCGCGCGTTCGGCGCCGGGGCCCTGCGGCCGGTGCACGACCTCGACGTCGAGCCCCTCCGGAGCATGCTCGGCGATGCTCAGCGCGCGCCGGGCCATGAGGCCGCCGGGATCGGAGCGACAGAGGACGAGGGCGCGCATGGTCGGGCAGTCTCGCGCCTATCGTCCCGGGCATGCGCGTCCGCAGCTTCGTCTGGCGAACCGTCGGGAGCGGTGCCGGGCGGCTGGCGCCGGGACCGGTGCGGGCCTACCACGAGGTCGTGACCCGCTCGCTCGTGCGCGCGCTGCTGCGCGACCCCGACGTGGTTGCGGTCTACGCGCAGGGGTCCTACGCGACCGGGGAGCTGCGCCCAGGCCGCAGCGATGTCGACCTCGTCGCGGTCGTCGCCGACCATGACGTCGATGGCGAGCTCGCCCTGCTCGCGCGACTGGCGAAGCCCTACCGCCGTCACCAGGGGGTGCTGCCGCTCGATCTCGCGGTGCTCCCCGTCTCCACCTTCAGGGTCACCGCCGAGCGGCTCGCCCAGCGGCGCGGGCGCATCGGGACGCCCGGCCCGATGGTCCCCGTCGCGCGCTGGTTGCTGCTGGGTGGCGCGGACGCCCGCGACGACGCGGTCGTCGCCAAGGCTTCTCGCTGGTACCTGACCGAAGCGCACGTCGCGCGTGCCGTGCATGCCGCGTGCACCGGCGGTGACGTCCGCGGCGCGCTGGCGGCGCTGCTGCACGACGTGCGTCGCGAAGCGCTCGACTGGCCCTCGGCGCGCCGGCTGCTGAGCGCCACCGACGCCGGCGGCCTGATCGCCGCGGCGCTCTCGCTGACGGACGCCCAACGCGACCTGATCGCGGTCGCCTGCGCGCCGCGGACCGTCGAGGGGTGGATGGCACCCGCTGCACCAGACCTGGGGAGCCTGGGCGGCATCGCGTTCCCCGGCCCGGCGACGCTGCACCATCCGCCATTCGGTGCGGGCCCGGAACTCGTCGTCGAGGGGGAACCCGAGGTGCTTGCGCGGTGGGCGATCGCCGGGGGAGTGCAGGCAGTCGCGCGGGCCGGGGCGGACCTGCGCCTCGCGACGCCCCGGCTCGCGGAGGAGGGCTGGCGCGGCGGTCTGCGCGCCGCCTCGCTGCTGCTGGCGTCGACGACGACCGACGGACCACCGCTTGCCGCACGCGTGCGGCTCCCGGCGGCCGACGTGCTCCGCGAGCACGCGGCGGCGCAGGCCGACGGGCTTCTGGCCGACGCGCGCGCCACGCTGCTGGGGCGGCGCGGCGGCGCCTTGAACCCACGCCTGCCAGAGCTCCTCGCGGCCTGGCGCGTGCTGGCTCGCGGCGGACCGCTGCTGGGCGAGGAGGGGGCGCTTCGGGCCGCGGTTGGGGAGCTTGAAGAACCCGACTGGGGCCGCCGGGCCCTTACGGTGGGCCGGGCCTAGAAGTCCGCCGCTGGCCACTCGGGGCGGGCGTACACTCGATCGTGATCGGAGGCCTTGGCGTACCTGATTCCCTGATCGATCTGGCCGGCCTGACGGTCAGCGCCGAAGAGTTCCTCACCGCCGTCCTGGAGACGACGGCGCAGCCGATCCGGGCCGTCGATCCCGAGGGCCGGATCCGGTTCGCGAACCCCGCCGCGATCGCGGCGCTCCGAGGTGCCAGAGGGGCGCGGTGCGGTCGGCTATGACGGCGCGGACGAGCTGTTCCGTGGCCTTACAGTCGCGGCACGAGCACGAGGCGATCCTCGCGCAACGGCGGGTCGCGGCCCTCGTGGCCGGCGGGGCGGCGTCGGCGGACGTGTTCGCGGCGATCGCCAGAGAGGTCGGCCATGTGATCGGCCTACCGCTCGTCGCGTTGTGGCGCTACGAGCCCGACGGGACGACGGCGACCGTGATCGGCGCCTGGGGCGAGTATCCGCATCCGTTCCAGGCCGGTACCCGCTGGCCGCTCGACGGACCGACCATCTGCGCCCAGGTTCTGAAGACCGGCCGACCGGCGAGGATCGACGACTTCGCCGACGTCCCCGGCACGATCGCCGACGCCGCCCGCGAGACCGGGATCCGCTCGTGCGCCGGCGCCCCGATCAGCGTCGACGGCAAGGTCTGGGGCGCGATATCGACCGACTCGACCGACGGCCAGCCGTTGCCCGACCACCTCGAGGATCGGCTCGCCGAGTTCACGGCGCTGGTTGCCACGGCGATCTCGAACACCGCGGCCCGCGAAGAGCTTGTCCGGCTCGCGGACGAGCAGGCCGCTCTGCGGCGCGTGGCAACGCTGGTCGCCCGCGGGGTCCCGCCACCCGACGTGTTTGCGGCGGTCGCGCGTGAGGTCGGCCTGCTCCTCGGTGCCGACGCGACGCACATGGGGCGTTACGAGCTCGACGGGACCGGGACCCGGGTCGCCGCCTGGGGTCCCGCCGGAGATCCGGGACCGGCCGGCACGCGTCTCAACCTCGACGGCGAGAGCGTCGCGGCGTGGGTGTTGCGGACCGGGCGGCCCGCACGGATGCACGACTACGAGCGTGCTTCCGGCCCCGTGGCCGCACTGGGCCGAGAGCTCGGCATTCGCTCGTCGGTGGGTGCCCCGATCGTCGTCGACCAGCACCTCTGGGGTGTGATCATCGCCTCCTCGAAGGGCGACCGATTGCTCCCGGCGGACACCGAGTCGAGGATCGCAGCCTTTACGAAGCTCGTCGCCACGGCGATCTCGAACACCGAGGCGCGAGCGCAGGTGGGGCGGCTCGCGGATGAGCAGGCCGCGTTGCGGCGTGTGGCGACGCTGGTCGCACAAGCTGTGCCTCCGCGCGAGCTCGTCGGCGCCGTCGTCGAGGAGGCGGGCAGGCTGTTCGGCGCCGACCTCGCAGGGGTGATCCGCTACGAACCCGGCCACACGGTGCGTGTCGTAGCTACCTGGGCCGCTGTGGGCGAGCACCCAGACATCCCTGATCGCTGGCCGACAGAGGAAGGCGATCCGGCGATGTTGGTCGCGAAGGCGCGCCGACCCGTCCGGATCGATGACTGGGACGGCGTTCCCGGACCGATTGCCGCCTTCATCCGCAACGAGGCCGGGATCCGTTCCTCGGTCGGCAGCCCGATCGTCGTCGAGGGGCGCCTGTGGGGCGCCTTGGCCGTCCACTCGACACGGGCCGAGCGACTTCCGGCGGACACCGAGTTGCGCCTGGAAAATTTCACCGAGCTCGTCGCCACCGCCGTGTCGAACGCCCAAGCGCGGGCCGAGGTGGGGCGGCTCGCCGACGAGCAGGCCGCGCTGCGGCGCGTGGCGACGCTGGTCGCGCGCGAGTCGTCGCCGGCAGAGGTCTTCGCCGCGGTCACCGAAGAGGTGGGACACGCGCTGCGCGTCGACGCCACCACCCTGATCCGCTACGAGCCCGACGCAACCGCGACGGTCGTGGCGACTTGGGGCGAGCCTGGCACCCTCGCGGTCGGCACGAACTGGGGCCTGGAGGGGGACAGCGTCTCCGGGTTGGTGCATCGAACGGAGCGACCCGCGCGGGTCGACGACTTCCCCGACGCCTCTGGCGCGATCGCCGACGCCGTCCGCGAGACCGGAATCCGGTCGTCGGTGGGGACTCCGATCATCGTCGGACGCCGGCTCTGGGGCGCGATGATCGCCGGTTCGCGGCAGGCCGAGCCGCTGCCGGCCAGCACCGATTCGCGCATCGGGGAGTTCACCGCGCTGGTCGCCACCGCGATCTCGAACATGCAGGGGCGGTCGGACCTCGCGGCGTCGCGGGCGCGGATCGTGGAAGCGGCCGACGAGGAGCGCCGGCGAGTGGTCCGCGACCTGCACGACGGAGCACAGCAGCGCCTCGTCCACACGATCATCACGTTGAAGCTGGCTCGCCAGGCGCTCCAGACCGACCAGGCACCTGCATCCAAGCTTTTGAACGAGGCGCTCGACCACGCCCAACGTGCGACCACCGAGCTGCGGGAGCTCGCGCACGGGATCCTCCCGGCGGTCCTCACCCAGGGCGGCCTACGCGCGGCAGTCGAGCCGCTGGCCTTGCAGACGCCGGTGCCGGTCGACGTCGCCGTGTCCAAGGACCGGCTCCCCGCTCCAGTCGAGGCGACGGCGTACTTCGTCGTAGCCGAAGCGCTGACGAATGTCGCGAAGCACGCGCATGCAAAGCGTGCCGCGGTGGTCGCGTTTGTCGAGGATGGCGTCCTCCGAGTACAGGTGCGCGACGACGGCGTCGGCGGCGCACGGCCCGACGGCACCGGCTTCGTCGGACTGGCGGACCGGCTGGCCGCCCTCCACGGCCAGCTCCGGCTCGAGAGCCCGGTCGGCGGCGGCACGCTCGTCGCCGCAGACATCCCGCTCTCGCGCTAGACCAACTTCACGCCGCCGGCGCGCATCCGCTCGGGGTAGACCGCGCGGAACAGCCAGTCCGGATAGGCGAGCACCGGCGGCCCGGTCTTGCGTACCGCGGCGAAGAGGTGATCGCGGCGGCGCTCGGCGCGCGCTCCCGGCATTCCCGCCGCGGCGCGCAGGAGGCGGCCGAGGCCATCGGGCGGCACGTAGCCGTCGATGTTGGCCGCCCGTACCTCGCCCGCGAAGTTCGCGCCATGAAGGAGCGCTTCCAGCTCGGCGCTGGTGTACTCGCGGTTGTGGCGGCCCGTCGGGCCGTAGCCCGAGTAGGGCTCGCCGATCGATCGCCCGCGCAGCGCGCGCGCCAGCAATTGCGCGGCGAGCGCATTGGGCGTCGTCAGCACCAAGCCCCCGCCGGGAACCAGGACGCGATTGGCCTCGTGCAGCAGGTGCGCCGGCGAATAGGTCAGGTGCTCGAGCAGCTCCATGCAGACGACCGCGTCGAAGGCGCCGTCTCCAAACGGCCAGTGATCGCGTTCGACATCGAAGCGCTGCAGCTCCAGGCGCTCCTCGCGACCAGCCCAGCGCAGTGCGATCTCCTCGCTGCCGGGCGGCTCGCGTTTCCACACGCCCCGTGGCTCCCCGGCCAGCACCACCTCGGCTCCGGCCTCGAGCAGGAGCTGCGTGAAGAAGAACGGGTCAGCGCCGAGCTCCAGGACCCGCGCGCCTGGGCCCGCGTGGCGCAGCGCCAGCGGGAGCGTCCGGGCGAAGCGGCCGGCCGAGCGGTGCAGGTAGTACGCCATCTCCTCCTCGCGCCCGGCGAACTCATCCCGATCGGCGCCGCCCGTACGGATCGCACGTTCCAGGAGTCGGGCGCGCGTTGGGGGGTCGAGGGTCACGGCCCGCAAGGTAGCCTGCGCCGCCGTGAAGGGCCGCCACATCACCATCGTCCTGGAGCAGGCCATCGAGCAGGGCGGGATGGAGCGTGTGGTCGAGCTCGTGCTGCGCAGCCACCCGGGCGCGCGTGTTCTGTCACCCGACTTCGCCGAGAGCAACGTGCCCGACGCCGAGCGGCCACAGTGGCTGGCCCGCGTGGAGCCGTTCGCCGTGCGCGGTGAGCGGCGCCGCCCGCTCTGGGCGCCCCGCTACGCGCGGCGCATCGCGCGCGCGCCGATCGATGCCACCGACCTCGTCCTGAGCTTCTCGGGCCACGGCTGGTCGCTTGCGGCGACGCCGCCTGCCGGCGCCCCGCACGTGACCTATGCCACCGGCCTGCCGCGCTCGCTCTACGACGAGTTCGGCCGCTACGTCAGCGCCGAGCCATTCGTCATGCGCCCGCTGCTGCGCGCAGCACTGCCGTTGCTGCGGGCCGACAGCGCGCGGCGCGCGCGGCGCCCGGACCGCGTGCTGACCGTCTCGCAGGCCTCCGCGGACGCTTTCGCCGCCGGCTACGGGATCGCCGCCGAGGTCCTGCACCCGCCGGTTCGCACGGATTTCTTCACCCCGGCTCCGCGTGCGCGCCGACACGTGCTCGTCGTCGGCCGGCTGGTGAACCACAAGCGGATCGACGTTGCCATCGAAGCGGCACGACTCGCCGGGCTGCCCGTCGTGGTGGCCGGCGCGGGTCGGCGACTGGAGGCGCTGCGGGCACGGGCCGGCAACCATGCGACGTTCACCGGCTGGGTCGACGACGATCGCCTGCGCGAGCTCTACCGCGAGTCGGTGGCCTGCGTCTGCCCGTCGGTCGAGGAGTTCGGCATCGTCATGGCCGAGGCCCAGGCGTGCGGCATCCCTGTCGTCGCGCCGCGGGCCGGCGGGGCGCTGGACATCGTGCAGGACGGCGTCACCGGCCGGCTCGCGGAGGATCGGTCGGCGGCAGGCCTCGCGGAGGCCCTGCGCGACCTGCCAGACGATCCCGCGGCGTGCCGGGCCGCGGGCGCGCGCTTCTCGGAGGAGCGGTTCATCCATGCCCTCGACGACGTGCTCGCGCAGGAGCTCGGCCAGCTTGCCCGGCGCGCTCCACGATCGCCACTGCACGCTCCA
The DNA here is from genome assembly GCA_033855555.1 of Solirubrobacteraceae bacterium. Lineage (GTDB taxonomy): Bacteria > Actinomycetota > Thermoleophilia > Solirubrobacterales > Solirubrobacteraceae > AC-49. The sequence continues at coordinate 4,818 of JAWVFZ010000232.1, read as the reverse complement.
GCGGCCGCCCTTCGCTGACCGCAGCGGCGTGCGTGCGCGCTGCCGCGCTCGCCGCCGCCCACGCGCCGGCGTCGTCCAGCGCGCGCACGGCGGCGACGTACGCCGCGGCGCCCGCGTCCGGATCGATGAGTCCGCAGGGCGCGACGTGCTCTGGCAGCCCGCCGGTGCGCGGCGCGACCACCGGGACGCCGCAGGCCTGCGCTTCGAAGGCGGTCCGGCAGAACGGCTCCGGCCATTGCGACGCGACGATGCAGGCGCCTGCACCCTCCAGCACGGCTCCGAGCGGCTCGTCGCGCAGGCTCGCGCCGAGCTCCACGAGGCGCCGCCGCGCGCACGCGGACAGCCCGGCGTCCGTCACCACGACGCTACGGCCGCGCAGCCCGCGCACGATCGGCTCGACGAGCTCGACTCCCTTGTGCGGTACCCATCCGGCAGCGGCGACGAGTGTGTGCCCTCCGTGGCGGCCGTTCGCCGACGGAGGGTCTCCGACAGGCGCCACCACCTCGGCAGCGCGCTTCGTCCAGGAGCGCGTCGCCGCCGCCATCGCGTGGCTACAGGCCACGAGCGTGTGCGCCCGCGCGAGCGCCTCGTCCTGTGCGCGGCGCTGATCGCGCATCGCGATGCGCTCGCCCTCGGGAAGCACGCTCGCGGCCGGACACGTCCAGCAGTCGCGCGGCAGCTCGCACACCGGCGCCACGCCGTCGCGCCCGACGACCGCGCCGGCGCCGAAGGCGCTCTTGCACAGCGACTCGTAGCTGGGCACGAGCACCACCGCGGGGACACCGGATGCCACGCCGGCGGGAACGCCGTGCAGCTGGGTCACGACCACGTCGGCCTTCGGCGCGGCGCGCACCGCGGACTCCAAGGCGCCGCAGGCGTCGCGGTGGGCGCGCCAGTAGTCGGAGCGGTCGGCGCGGGTAGAGACCGCGGCCAGCTCGGTCCCTTCGACGCCGGGTGGCAGCGCGCGCACGGCTGCGCCGGAGTCAGAGCCACGGGCGATCCAGATGGCGCGCACGCGATGGCCGCGCTCCGACAGGGCCGCCAGCAGCTCGAGCGCGAAGCGCTCGGCGCCGCCCTGCGCCGGGATCAGCCGGTGCGCCGCGAAGAGGACGTCCACCGTCAGGCGTCCAGCAACCGGGAGAGCGCTTCCCAGTTGCTCGCGTGGTCGCGCCCCAGCGTGAGCCGCCAGACCCGCGCGTGGCGCGCGGCGGCCGCGCAGCAGCGGGCGCGCATCGCCGCCTCGCCGGCCTTCCCCGCCACATCGCGCATCCCGCGTTGAAGCACGAACTCCATGCCCTGATAGACGCCGATGCCGACCACGCCCTCGCGCAGCAGCGGGCCCGCGGCGGCGCGCCGCGGCAGCCGCTCAAGGCGACCCTGATTCGCCAGCGATCGCCTTCCGATGACGAGATCGGCCATCGGCTGCGGCTCCGCTTCGACGCGATCGCGGAACCCGTCGAGGTCGAGCACGAGCTTGTCGTGGAACTCCATCCGCTCGATGCGGCGCACCGACCCCGGCGGCATGCGGTCGGCGTCGGTCGGGTTGACCCCGATCCGCAGCGGGAACGGGTGGACGAACCCGCGAGCGTCGATCAGCGGCGTGTCCTCGGCGAGGATCCGAACGCGCTCGTCGCGGAGCGCCGTGACCGCCAGCGTGCTCTTCCCCCCGCCCGAGGGCAGCAGCACGCAGATCGCCCCGCGCGGGCCCGCCAGCGCGAGCGCGTGCAGCCGCGGCAGGCCGCTGGCGTCGAGGTGCTCGCCGATCCGCGACAGCAGGAACAGGTACGCGGCCTCGTGCACCAGATGCGGGTACTCGCCGCGGATCACGATCGTCCCGGCGGCCCGGTCCAAGACCGCGACGGCCCGCCCGAAGTAGTCGAGGATCGTGCGGTCGCCGTCCTGGTAGACAACGTTGCGCGGCGTGATGAACGCGGCCGTCAGGTCGCCGAAGCCGTCCCACTCCGGTGGGCCCTGCTGGAGCTCGACGGCGATCGGGACACGCCCGTTGCGGCTCCCGTTGGCCTCGAACCACAGGAAGTCGCGCATGACCTCGTCGGCGACGGCCGGCCAGCCGCGCACGTCGAAGAGCAACCCGTGGACGTCGAGCATCCGCGGCAGGGTATTGGCCGGCCTAGCGCTCGTCGCGGTCGATGCGGATCTGCCGCCGCCCCGCCGGCCGCGTCGGAACGATGTCCGTCGAGTGGCGGTAGGGCACGAGCTCGGCGCGGAAGGAGCGCCGGACGTCCTCGATCTCGCGCTCCATCTCCTGGCGCATCTGCGCCGAGCGGTTCTCGAGATCCTGCAGGCGGCGCGTGGCCCGCTCGAGCTGCTGCTCGAGTTCGAGGACGCGCTCGACGCCGGCCAGGTTGAGGCCGAGGTCGCTCGTCATCTCCTGGATGCGGCGCAGCATGTCGACGTCGCGCTGGGAGTACAGCCGCGTGCCCTTCGGCGAGCGCTTGGGCTCGATCAAGCCCCGCGCCTCGTACATCCGCAAGGTCTGCGGATGCATCTCGGCCAGCTCGGCGGCGACCGAGATCATGAACACGCCGCGATCGGCGCTGACCTCGATGCTCACCCGGCGGCGCGCCATCACGCCTCCTTGTCGGCGAACAGCCGCGCTCTCGGATCGCCGTTCATGACCTCCGACAGCTTCTCGACGGCATCGGACTGCTCCTTGCTGAGCGAGGCGGGGACGTCGATGACAAACCGGTAATGGATGTCGGCGCGATTGCCGCGCGATCCGCTGCCGAGCTTCGGCGGCCCCTCGCCGCGCAGGCGCTGGACGGTGCCGTGCTTGGTGCCCGGCGGCACGCGCAGCTTCTTGCGGCCGTTGAGCGTCGGCACCTCGACGTCGGCGCCGCGGATCGCCTCGGGGATCGTGAGCGGGACCTCCACCTCGAGGTTGTCACCGCGGCGATGGAAGACCGGCGAGGCGCCCACGTGGGTGATGACGTAGAGGTCGCCGGGCGGGCCGCCGTTGCGTCCCGCCTCGCCCTTGCCGGCCAGCCGCACGCGCGAGCCCTCCTTCACGCCCGGCGGGATGTTCACGCGGTACTTCTTGATCGTGCGCTGCGCGCCCGAGCCGTGGCACGTCGGGCACGGGTCGTCGATCACGGTGCCTGCGCCGCCGCAAAGCGAGCACGGCTGGGAGATGGAGAACAGGCCCTGGCCCTGGGACTCGATCCCGCGGCCCTGGCACTTGGGGCAGACCTTTGGCTGCGTGCCCGGCTTGGCGCCGGTTCCGCGGCAGGTCGGGCACGGCGCGGAGGTCGGCACCGAGAGCGGGATCTGTGCGCCCTCCATCGCCTGCGGAAACGAGATCGAGACCTCGGCCTCGAGGTCGCGGCCCCGCTGAGGGGAAACCCGCCCACCCCGCCGCGGAGCTTCGGTTCCGGCGCCGCCGAACAGGTTGGACAGGATGTCGCCGAAGCCGCCGACGTCGAAGTTGCCGAAGCCGCCCGGAGCCCCGGCGCCGCTTCCGCCACCCACGCCGCCGAACATCCCGCCGCGATCGAACTGCTTGCGCTTATCGGGATCGCCGACGATGTCGTAGGCGCCCTGGATCTCCTTGAAGCGCTCCTCGGCCTTCGCGTCACCCGGATTGCGATCAGGGTGGTACTGGCGCGCGAGCTTGCGATAGGCCTTCTTGATCTCCTCGGGGGAGGCTTTCTTGTCGACCCCGAGGACCTGGTAGGGGTTCACCCCGCCACCACCACGCGGGCGGGGCGCAGGACGTCGTCGCCCAGGCGGTAGCCCGCCTGGAAGACCTCGGTCACGATGCCTGGCTCGGTGCCGTCGACCGGCGACTGCGCCACAGCCTCGTGCAGATGCGGATCGAAGCGCTCGCCCTTGGGCGAGTACGCCTCGATGCCCGCGCGCCGCAGTGCGTCGAGCATGTTCTGCTGCACGAGGCGGATGCCCGCCGTCAGGTGATGCTCTGTGTCGGACTCCTCGGCCTCGGCGTGCGCGAGCGCGCGCTCGAAGTCGTCGAGCGCGGGCAGGAGCTCCATCGCGACGCGCCTCATCCCGTCGCGGGAGGCCTTCTGGACGCGCTGGGCGTTCTGCTTGCGCACGTTCTCGAGCTCCGCCGCCTGGCGCAGCGCGATGTCCTTCCAGTCGGGCTCCGGCTCGGGCGCCTCGACCGCGGCGTCCTCGGCGAGCGCCTGCTCGTCGTCGACGGCCGCGTCGGGCGCCGCGGCGTCGGGCGCCGCGCCGTCGGCGACCGGCTCCGCGCCGGTCGCCTTCTGCTCGTCCTGCGCGAGGGTGTCGCGCTCCTCGGTCATCGGCCCTCGTCCACGACCTCGGCGTCGACCACGTCCTCCTCGGCGGAGGCGTCGCTGTCGGCCTGCGGGGTGCCGTTGGCCGAGCCGTCGGCGCCCTGCCCGGCGGCGGACTGCTGCTGGGCGCGCTCGTACATGGCCTCGGAGACCTTGTGGAACGCCGACTGGAGGGCCTCGGTCTTGGCGTTGATCTCGGCGGCGTCCTCGGACTCCAGCGAGCCGCGGACCTCCTTGATCGCGGCCTCGATCTCCTCCTTGGAGGAGGCTTCCACCTGCTCGCCGAGGTCCTTGAGCTGGCGCTCGGCCTGGTAGGCGGCGTTCTCGCCGTTGTTGCGGGCCTCGGCCAGCTCGCGGGCGCGGCGGTCGTCCTCGGCGTTGGTCTCCGCGTCGGCGACCATGCGCTTGATCTCCTCGTCGGAGAGCCCGCCGCCGGCCTTGATCTCGATCTTCTGCTCCTTGCCGGTGCCGAGGTCCTTGGCCGACACGCTGAGGATGCCGTTGGCGTCGATGTCGAAGGCGACCTCGATCTGCGGGATGC
>JAWVFZ010000231.1:0-3556 GCA_033855555.1 Solirubrobacteraceae bacterium | reverse complement strand
GTCGAGCTCCTCCACGAGCACGACGTCCGGCCCGTCGGGGATGCGCTCGGCGAAGGCGCGCTCGACGATCGCCAGGCGGTTGCCGGCGTCGCCGAACAGGTACTCGATCTGCTCGGGTGAGCTGGTGTTGTAGACGCTGAACGGCGTCGCGCCGAGATGGATCGCCGCGAGGTCCACGACGTGGAACTCGGGGCGGTTGACCATCATCAGCCCGACGGTGTCGCCGGCCCGGACGCCGAGCCGGTGCAGCCCGCGGGCGACCCGCTCGACCTCGTCGCGCAGTTGCGCGTAGGTCAGCTGCGTCGCGCCGTCGGCGCTACGCACGGCCATCGCGTCGCCGCGCGCGGCCGAGGTGATCTGGAACGCCTCGCACAGCGAGCGCGCTTCGAGCGCCTTCACGGGGTCAAGCCTTTCGTTGCCACATGCGGCATGGAGAGACTTGACCCCGCAAAATCGATCAGGTGATCAGCGGGATGATCAGGATCGCCACGATGTTGGCGACCTTGATCATGGGGTTGATGGCCGGGCCCGCGGTGTCCTTGAACGGGTCCCCCACCGTGTCGCCGGTCACCGACGCGGCGTGGGCCTCGGAGCCCTTGCCGCCGAAGGCGCCGTCCTCGATCAGCTTCTTGGCGTTGTCCCAGGCGCCGCCGCCGGCGGTCATCAGGACGGCGAAGAAGAAGCCGACCACGATCACGCCGATGAGCAGTCCGCCGAGGGCGCGCTCGTCGATCAGGCCGACGATCAGCGTCATGCCGATCGGCAGCAGCGACGGGAGGATCATCTCGCGCTGCGCGGCCTTGGTGACGAGGTCGACGCAGGTGTCGTACTCGGGCTGCTCGGTGCCGTCCATGATCCCGGGCTTCTCGCGGAACTGGCGGCGGACCTCCTCGACGACGGCGCCGCCGGCACGGCCGACGGCCTCCATCGACATGGCCGCGAACAGGCAGACCATCAGGCCACCCAGCAGCAGGCCGATGAGCACCGCCGGGTTGTTGATCGCGAAGAACTCCTTGGGCAGCACGCCGCCCGGGGACTTGACGGCCAGCTCTGCCTGGAAGCCCGCGAAGAGCACGACCGCGGCGAGCACCGCCGAGCCGATCGCGTAGCCCTTCGTGACGGCCTTGGTCGTGTTGCCGACCGCGTCGAGCGGATCGGTCACGTTGCGGACCTCCTCGGGCAGCTCCGCCATCTCGGCGATGCCGCCGGCGTTGTCGGTGACCGGGCCGAATGCGTCGAGCGCGACGATCAGGCCGGTGAGCGACAGCTGGCCCATGACGGCCACGCCGATGCCGTAGATGCCCTGGGTGCCGCCGCCGGCGAGCTTCCAGGAGGCGAGGATGCCGAGGCAGAGCACCAGGGCCGGCAGCGCCGTGGCCTGGAGGCCCTGGGCGAGCCCGGAGATGATGTTCGTCGCGTGGCCGGTCTGCGAGGCCGCGGCCGTCTTCTTGACCGGGCCGAAGCGCGTCGAGGTGTAGTAGTCGGTGATGACGAACAGCAGCGCGGTGACGCCGATGCCGACGAGCGAGCACAGGTACAGGTCGGTCACGCTCGGGACGGCGATCTTGCCCGCGCCGCTGAACGAGAGGCCGTCCATCAGCCACTTGGTGACGGGGTAGAAGGCCGCCGCCGCGATGACGCCGGAGGCGATAAGGCCCTTGTACAGGGCGCCCTCGACGTTGTCGGTGCTCGTGCGCACGAAGAACGTGCCGATGATCGAGGCCACGATCGCGACCGCGCCCAGCACCAGCGGATACAGCGCGGCCTGCGTCTGGTCCTGGAACGTCAGGACGCCGAGCAGCATGACCGCCACGGCCGTCACGGCGTAGGTCTCGAACAGGTCGGCGGCCATGCCGGCGCAGTCGCCGACGTTGTCGCCGACGTTGTCGGCGATCACGGCGGGGTTGCGCGGATCGTCCTCGGGGATGCCGGCCTCGACCTTGCCGACCAGGTCGGCGCCGACGTCGGCCGCCTTGGTGAAGATGCCGCCGCCCAGGCGGGCGAAGACGGAGATCAGCGAGCCGCCGAAGCCGAGGCCGATGAGGGCGTCGACCGCGGACTTGGGCGAGTAGTTGAACGCCCAGGTGAGCAGGCCGTAGTAGCCGGCCACGCCGAACAGCGCGAGGCCCACGACGAGCAGTCCGGTGATCGCGCCGGCGCGGAACGCCACCCTCAGCGCGGGGCTGACGCCGCCGCGGGCGGCCTCGGCGACGCGGCAGTTGGCCCGCACCGAGACGTTCATGCCGATGAAGCCGGTGGCGCCCGAGAGGATGCCGCCGATCGCGAAGCCGATGGCGACGCGCAGGTTCTGGATCGGGATCAGCGCGATGAACAGCACGACGCCGACGCCGCCGATGACCGTGTACTGCCGCGTGAGGTAGGCACGGGCGCCCTGCTGGACAGCGCCGGAGATCTGCTGCATCCGCTCGTTGCCCGGGGACAGGGCGAGCAGCGAGCGTGTCGTCAAGGCGCCGTACACGACAGCGAAGAACGCGCAAACAAGCGCGATGACGACCCCGTGGTTGGTCAGGAAGTCACTCAAGGAAGGGTCCTTTTTGGTGTCAGGTTGCTTCGTGGCGCGGCCGGTTCCCGCGCGCAGAAGAGCGGCAGCGGGGCCAGGTGTTACGAGGCCCCGGCCGGGAGGCGGGGCATCCTATCGGCTAATAGAACGGAAAAGCCCGCGGGGTACGCCGCCGCTACTGCCCGGGCACCCAGAGGCGACCGGAGGACTGACCCGGGCGAGGTTCCTCGGGCTTGGCCGCGCCGTGCTCCGCTGCGGGGGGACCGTCGCCGGCGGGCGTACCCGCCGAGGCGCCCGAAATCTGAGCGTAGGCGAGCTGCAGCTGACTCAGCGCGTCTCGGATCTGCGCGGCGTCCGGGCCCAGCAGCGGCTCGCAGACCGGCAGCAGCGCGCGGATGCCTTCGATGGCCTGGCGCACCTGCTCGGGGTCTCTCTCGCTCTCGGTGCCGGGCGAGAGCCCGGCCTTGCGCCCGCCCAGGTTGAGCAGGGAAACCAGCGTCTGGATCAGCACGTCCTCGACGCGGATCTGCTTGAGCTGCTCCTCGTAGGCGGCGGCGAGCTCTTCGTCTGTCGGCGGTCGGCCGGTGGGTCCCGTCTCACTCATGATGCGGTCACCGTTCCAGCATACGTCTCACGCGTCTCGCGGACGGTCTGCGCGAAGACCTCCGCGGCCGAAGCGCCGCCCGCGATCATGGCGCGCTGGCGCTGAGCGCCGTTGCGCTCTGGCAGCAGCACGTCGAAGCCGTGCTCGCGGCGCACCGGCGCAGTCCAGGCCAGCAGGCGCTCCAGCGCAGCGCCCGCCGGATACTCGGTCCCGGCGTCGAGGTCGATCAGCTTGCCGTCGAGCCCGTGGCGGATGGCCCGCCACATGTTCTCCTCGATGAGCCGGTGCGGGTGATCGGTCGACGGCACGCCCTCGTCGTGGTCGCGCGCGGCCTGCAGGACGCAGGCGGTCATCAGCGCCGCCAAGCCTTCGGACTCCGCGGCCGTGGACTGCGCGTCGCAGATGCGCACCTCGACGGTGCCGAAGGCGAA
>JAWVFZ010000230.1:0-3301 GCA_033855555.1 Solirubrobacteraceae bacterium | reverse complement strand
GAGCTGCGCGCGGGCGAGACGCTGCGGATCGTCGACCTCCACGGCAACCAGGCCGTCGACACGCTGTTCTTCGACGCGCACGACCTCGCCAACCGCTACAGCGCGGTCGACACCGTGCGCGAGCAGGGCGCGGCATATCTGACGCTCGGCTCGCGCCTGCTCGCGCTCGACGGCCAGCCGCTGGTCACGATCACCGACGACACCTGCGGGCGCCACGACACGCTTGGCGGCGCGTGCTCGCAGGAGTCCAACGTCGTGCGCTACGGCGAGCACACGCGCCACATGCACTCGTGTCGCAACACGTTCCTGACACAGGCCCAGCGCTGGGGCCACGGGCTGGAGAAGCGCGACCTCGCGCACAACGTCAACTTCTTCATGAACGTCCCGCTGACGCCCGACGGCGGCCTCGAGTTCGCCGACGGCATCTCGGCACCGGGCAAGCACGTGCAGCTGCGCGCCGACCGCGACACGCTCGTGCTGATCTCCAACTGCCCGCAGCTCAACAACCCCTGCAACGGCTATGACCCGACGCCGGTGCGGCTGCTCGTCTGGGCCGGCGCATGATCGAGGTGCTGGCGCCGGGGACGCTGACGACGATCCAGGACTGGCCCGGGCGGCTCGGCCTGTGGGAGGTCGGCGTCCCGCCCTCCGGCCCGATGGACGACCGCTCGCTGCGCGCGGGCAACCGCCTCGTCGGCAACGTCGAGGGAGCGCCGGGGCTGGAGGTCACCCTCACCGGGCCGCGGCTGCGCTTCGCCGAAACGGCCGTCGTCGCCGTCACGGGAGCGCCGCTTGTCGTGGAGCTCGACGGCGTCCCGGTTTCGCAGTGGGAGGCGCTCGTCGTCCCCGCTGGCTCGGTGCTCAAGCTCGGCGCGATCCGCGGCGCGGGCATGCGCGCGTACGTGCTGGTGCGCGGTGGGATCGACACGCCGGAGGTGCTCGGCAGCCGCTCGGCGTTCGCATCCGCGCGCCTGGGCGGCGGCGCGCTGCGCAAGGGCGACACGCTGCGTGTCGGCAGCGCGCCGACGGCGCGGCCGTCGGAGGGCGAGGCGGTCCCCGCGTTCGGCAACGCGTGGACGTTGCGCGTCGTGCCGGGCCCGCACGGCGCGCCCGACCTGCTCACGCCGGACGGGCTCGACGAGCTGCTCGGCGCGACCTGGACGGTCCATCACCACTCCGACCGCACCGGCGTGCGGCTGACCGGACCGCAGCCCGCGTTCGCCCGCGGCGACGGCGGCGAGGCCGGTCTTCATCCCTCGAACATCCTCGACAGCGCCTACGGCGTCGGGACCGTGATGCTCGCGGGCGACAGCGCGGTCGTGGTCGGGCCCGACGGCCCCAGCCTCGGCGGGTTCATCGCCTTCGCCCAGGTCGTCCGCGAGGACCTGTGGATGCTGGGTCAGGTGCGGGCGGGCGACGAGGTGCGCCTGGCGGCGATCGCGGCGCCTGACCATGCCGCGACACCCGTCCTGGAGGGTCCGCGCGAGAGCGCGGGCGGCCTGGTCACCTATCGGCGCGCCGGTGAGCGCGCGCTGCTGGTCGAGTTCGGCGAGCCCGTCTTGGACCTGCGCTCGCGCGTGCGCGCGCATGCCCTGCAACAGGCCTTGGTGGCGGCGCGGCCCGCCGGGGTGCTCGACCTCACGCCCGGCGTTCGCTCGCTGCACGTGACGCTCGATCCCGACCGGACCAGCCCCGCGGCGCTCCTGCAGGCGGTGATGGCGCTGGAGGCCGAGTTGCCCGCGCCGGAGACGATCGCGATCGAGGCCCGCACGGTGCACCTGCCGCTGGCCTGGCGCCACTCGCAGGCGATGCTCGCCGTGGAGCGCTACGCGGCGTCGGTGCGCGCCGACGCGCCGTGGTGTCCGGACAACATCGAGTTCATCCGGCGTATCAACGGCCTGGACGACGAGCAGGCGGTGCAGGACGCCGTCGTGGAGGCCGACTACCTCGTGCTGGGCCTGGGCGACGTCTACATGGGCGCGCCGGTCGCGGTGCCGCTGGACCCGCGCCATCGGCTGGTGACGACGAAGTACAGCCCCGCGCGCACGTGGACGCCGGCCAACGCCGTCGGCATCGGCGGCGCGTTCCTGTGCGTCTACGGGATGGAGGGCCCCGGCGGCTACCAGCTCGTCGGGCGCACGGTGCCGATCTGGCACGACGCCGACGACCCGCCATGGCGCCTGCGCCACTTCGACCGGCTGCGCTTCTCGCTGATCGAGGAGGACGAGCTGGAGGTGCTGCGCGACGCCAGCCACGCGGGCGCGTGGGCGCCGCGCACGGAGCCCGCGGCGTTCACGCTCGCCGCGCACGAGGCGTTCCTCGCCGCACATGCCGACGACATCGCCGCGTTCCGCGCGCGGCGGGAAGCGGCCTTCGCCGGCGAGCGCGACGCCTGGGCGGCCGCGGCATGAGCACGCTCTCCGTCACCAGGCTGCTGGCCGACTACCGCGCCGGGCGGCTGGACCCGTCCGAGCTGGTGGACCGGCTGCCCGCCCACGACCTCCCGATCTGGATCACGCGCGTGCCCGACGCCGAGCTGCGCGCGGCCGCCGCGGCGCTCGACGCGGGCGACCGGTCGCTGCCGCTGTACGGCGTGCCCTTCGCGGTCAAGGACAACATCGACGTCGCAGGCATGCCGACCACCGCAGGCTGCCCCGGCTTCGCAACGATCGCCGAGGAGACGGCCCCGGTCGTCCAGCTCCTGCTCGCCGCGGGCGCGCTGCTGGTCGGCAAGACGAACATGGATCAGTTCGCCACCGGGCTGGTCGGGACGCGCAGCCCCTACGGCGTCCCTACGAGCGTGTTCGACTCCGGCCGGGTGAGCGGCGGCTCGAGCTCCGGCTCCGCCGTGGCGGTCGCGCTGGGCGAGGTCGCGTTCTCACTGGGGACCGACACCGCGGGCTCGGGGCGCGTCCCAGCGGCGTTCAACGAGCTCGTCGGGGTCAAGCCCACGCGCGGGCTGATCTCCACGCGCGGCGTCGTGCCCGCCTGCGCCAGCCTCGACTGCGTCTCGGTCTTCACCGCCGATGTGGCTGGCGCCGCGGCGGTGCTGCGCGTCGCGGTGGCGGCGGACGCTCACGATCCGTGGAGCCGCGCGTTCGCGCCGCAGACCGCGCCGCGACGAGGCGTCATCGGCGTTCCCGACGGGCCGCTCCCGTTCACCGAGCCGGCCGCGCAGGCGGCGTGGGAGGACGCGCTCAGCCGCGCCGCGGAGCGGTGGGAGCTCGTGCCGGTCGACGTCTCGCCGCTGCTGGAGGCCGCTCCGCTGCTCTACGCGGCCTGGATCTCCGAGCGCACGACG
>JAWVFZ010000229.1:0-16862 GCA_033855555.1 Solirubrobacteraceae bacterium | reverse complement strand
CACGGGTCGCGTCGAAGGCGCCGCCGGGTGAGATCTACGCCACCGGCGGGGTGCTCGAACGGTCCGCGACGCGCTTCGCGACGGTGGAGCTCGCGTCGTTCAGCGTCAAGGGCAAGAAGCGCAAGGTTCAGGCCTGGGCCGTCGGCGAGGCGGTTGGCAGCCGCGCCCGTGACGGCGTCGCGCTGCGGTTCCCGTTCGTCGGGCGCGACGGCGAGCTGGCGCTGCTCGAGGAGGCGCTCGAGGCGGTGCGCAAGGGCGCGGGGCGGCTGGTGGAGATCAGCGGCGAAGCCGGCATCGGCAAGACGAGGCTTGCCGAGGAGCTGCGCGAGCGGGCGACCGGGATGACCAGGTTGCGCGCCACCTGCGAGGCCTACACCTCGTTCACCCCCTACGTGGCGTGGCGGGAACTGCTGCGCCCGCTGATCGGCGCGCGCGGCGCGGACGCCGACGACGTGGTCGTGCGCCGCCTGCGCGCGACGCTCGCCGAGCGCGACCCCGAGCTCCTGCCCTGGTTGGCGCTCCTGGCGATTCCGTTCGGTGCCACCGCGCCTGATACCCCGCAGATCGCCGAGCTGGCACCGGAGTTCCGCCGCGCCAGGCTCCACGAGGTGGTCGTCCGCTTCCTGCGCGATCAGCTCGGGTCCGCGGCGCTGTTCGAGATCGAGGACGGACATCTCATGGACGCGGCGTCGTCGGACCTGCTCGGGGCGGTCGTGGCCGCGCTCGGCGACCAGCCGTGGCTGGTTGTCGAGACCCGGCGCGACACGGAAGGTGGCTTCAGCGCTGCTCCGGGGCCGGCCGTTGTGCGGGTCGAGCTGCACGGGCTGACCGCAACCGAGGCCGTCTCGCTCGCCGAGGCCGTCACGGACGCCGCACCGCTGCCCCCGCACGCACTGGCGCTGGCGGCCGAGCGCTCCGGCGGCAACCCCCAGTTCCTGCGCGACCTGCTCCGCGCGGTCGCAGTCGACGGGGAGGCCGCGCTGCCCGACTCGATCGAGACCGCCGCGATGGCGCGCATCGACCTGTTGTCGCCTCCCGACCGGGCGCTCGTGAGACGCGCCGCGGTCTTGGGTCTGAGCTTCCATCCACGCGATCTGGCCGACGTGCTCGATCCGAGCATGCGCGAGCCCGACGGGGCCACCTGGGACCGGCTGTCGCCCCTGTTCGTCGACGACGCCGACGGGCAGATCCGCTTCCGCCGCACGCTGATGCGCGACGCCGCCTACGCGGGGCTGCCGTTCCGCGTCCGTCGCCGCCTGCACGCCCGGGTCGCCGAGCGCCTGGAGCGCCAGAGCCGGCCAGAGGCCCCGGAGGCCGCCGAGAGCCTGTCGCTGCACTTCGCGCGCGCGGGCAACCTGCAGCGCACCTGGCGCTACGCGCGGATCGCGGGCGACCACGCGCGCGACCGGCTGGCCCACACCGACGCGGGCAGCTCCTACCGGCGCGCGATCGGCGCCGGCCGCGCGCTGCGCGTCGATCCCGACGAGCTTGCGACGGTGTGGGAGGCGCTGGCCGGCGCGCTGGCCCACACCGGCGAGCTGGCCGAGGCCTCGGACGCGCTGCGGGCTGCGCGCGGGCTCGTGAGCGGTCAGCCACTGCGCGTCGCGGAGCTGCTCCTGCGCCACGCGCAGGTTGCAGAGCGCGCGGGGCGCGTCGTCCCGGCGGTGCGCTGGGCGCTACGCGGCCTGCGCGCGCTGGAGGGCCTCGAGGACCAGGACGCCGGGGCGTGCCGCGCGCGCCTGCTCTCGACGCTGGCGACGGTCCGCCAGCGCGAGGGGCGAATGGGCGATGCGATCGCGCTGTGCGACCGCGCCATCGCAGAGGCCGAGGCCGCCGGTGAAGACGCCGCGCTTGCGCACGCCTGCTTCGTCCTCGATTGGGCGCTGGTCGACTCGGGCCGCGCAGAGGAGGCGACGCACTCGCCCCGGGCGCTCGCGATCTACGTGCGGCTCGGCGATCTGGACCGGCAGGCCGCGGTGCTCAACAACATGGGCGGCTTCGCCTACCACGAGGGCCGCTGGGACGATGCGGTCGCGCTCTACCGTCGCGCGTCCGCGGCCAGCGAGCGGGCCGGCGATATCGGCAACGCGGCGTTCGGCAACTGCAACGTCGGCGAGCTGCTCAGCGACCAGGGCCACCTGGAGGATGCCGACGCCGAGCTGCGCCGGGCGCTGCGGATCTGGCGCGGTTCGGGCTACGAGTGGGGCACCGCATTCGCGACCGCGCAGCTCGGGCGGGTCGCGGTCCGCGCCGGGGCTCACGGCGAGAGCGGCGTGTTGCTGGGGCAGGCGCTGACCGAGTTCCGGCGGCTGGGCGCCATGAGCGACGCGGCGCTCGTCGACGCCTACCTCAGCGAGGCCAGCGCGTTCGCCGGCGAGGCGCAGCGCGCCCTGGACGCAGCCGAGCGGCTCCTGCCCGAGGCGACCCGGACGGCGCCGCTCCTGCACCGCGTGCGCGGCTTCGCGCTGGCCCAGATGGGAGTCCGCGAGGCGGCCCGCGAGGCGTTCCACGCGGCGCTGGTCGTGGCCCGCGCCCAGGCCATCGACTATGAGGTCGCCGTCTCGCTTGACGCGCTGTACGCCCTGTGCGGGGGCGATGGCCCGGAAGGCGATCCCCGCCCCCAGCGCGACGCGCTGCTTGCCAAGCTCCAGGTCGTCGCGCTCCCGCCCGCGCCGGTGGGCGGAAGCTCGACGGAAGTCGCGCCGCTGGTTGGATTCGGCTGACCGCTCGGGTCAGCCGCGCATCGCCGGGTCGCCCAGCCCCGCCGGGAGCTTGGCGTCGATCACGCCGCTGCCCGAGCCGGTCTTCCGGCGCTTGCTCACGCAGGGCGCCGCGCCGCAGTCCGGCAGCAGGCCGACGTAGACCGGGTCGGCCGTGCCGTCACCGTCCCAGTCGAAGCTCCCCTGCACGATCGCCGGCGCCCCCGACTTCGTCGTGAACGGCTCCGGCGAGCCGAAGCACAGCTCCAGGAACGAGGCGCCGTTGTTGGGGAACAGGTTCATCTGCTGCTTGGAGATCGTCAGCGTGGCGGTCTTGGTGCGGGCGGCTGTGAGGGCCACCAGCGCTGTGTCCGGCGAGAACTCGGTGTAGCCGGCGCAGTCGAGCGCCACACCCGCGCCGAACGACATCGTCAGGAACCCGGCGTCGGGCGCGGTGCTGTCCGCGGGCGCCGTGACGTCCAGCGTGGTCGTGGACGTCGTCAGCGACCCACTGCACGTCGTGTTCTCCAGGCACACCACGGCAAGCGTGTCGATCCTGAACGGCACGGACGTCGCCGACGTGAACCCGGGGCTCGACGCCGCGAGGGCGTAGGTACCGGGGGCGTTGATTGCCAGGCCGGGGAAGGTCGCGAGACCGGCGGCCGTGTTGACCGTCGTCGCGCCGCTCAGCGTCCCCACGCCGGACGCCGCGCCCAGGGCGATGGTCACGGGCGTGCCCGAGGTCGTCACCCGCGTGCCGCCCCCGTCGACGACCTCCACGCCTACCGGCGAGGCGGCCGGGGTGTACGCCGTGCCGGTGATCGCCTGACCGGCCCGCGCGTTCGCGGGCTGGGTCGCGAACCGCAGCGTGCAGCCGCCCGTCACGGTGGTCGTCAGAGAACTGCCCGCGGCGACGAGCGACAGGTTGTTCCCGGGAGAGCCGCTGAAGTCGTTGGCCTGCTTGGCGATAACCGTCCACGAGCCCGAGCCGGGGGTGCACGGAACGTCGGCCACGACGGTGACGGCGACCGAGGTGCCCGGCTGCAGAGCCACGCCACGCAGCTGCACGGTGCTCCCCGAGACGGTTGCGGTCGCGGGGCCGGGGATTGACGCGGAGACCACTTGGAAGGCTCCCGGCGCGGTGAGGTTCGCCGAGCCAAGCTGCTGCTGCTGACCGCTTGGGTTGGCGAACGTGGCGGTGAACGTGGCGCGCGCGCCGGCGGACACCGAGGCCGGCGACACGTTGACCGTGTAGGGCTTGCTGGTTGTCGCGGCGGACGCTTCGGCGGCGCCGACGCAGACGAGCAGCGTCGCGGCGAGCAGCGCGAGGGCGGGGCGGGGAACGGTCATCCTTGTCCTTCTCCTGCGGCAACCTTGGCCGCGTCCTTGACACCTTGTCGTCCGGGGTGGGCCGCGATCCTCTCCGAGCCGGTGGCCGAAGTCAACCGCCGCGCCTCGGCGCCTGGGCTCAGAGCACCTTGGAGAGGAACGCCTTCGTGCGCTCGTGGCGCGGGCCGGCGAACACCTCGCGCGGCGCCCCGGTCTCGACGACCACGCCGTCGTCCATGAACACGACCGTGTCCCCGACCTCGCGCGCAAAACCGATCTCGTGCGTGACGACGATCATCGTCATGCCCTCGGTGGCCAGCCGGCGCATGACGTCGAGCACCTCTCCGACGAGCTCGGGGTCCAGCGCGGACGTCGGCTCGTCGAACAGCATCAGCTTCGGCTTCATCGCCATGGCGCGGGCGATCGCCACGCGCTGCTGCTGACCGCCGGAGAGCTGGGCGGGATAGGCGCCCTCTTTGTCGGCGAGCCCGACCGTGCGCAGCAGCTCGCTCGCCGTCGCGCGCGCCTGCGCCTTCGTCTCGCGCTTCAGGCACACCGGCGCTTCCATGATGTTCTCGACCGCGGTCATGTGCGGGAACAGGTTGAAGCGCTGGAAGACCATCCCGATCTCCGCGCGCTTGCGCGCGACCTCTGCGTCGCGCAGCTCGTGCAGCTTGTCGCCCGACTCGCGGTAGCCGACGAGCTCTCCGTCGACGTACAGGCGCCCGCTGTTGATCTTCTCGAGGTGGTTGATGCAGCGCAGGAAGGTCGACTTGCCCGATCCCGAAGGGCCGAGCAGGCACATCACCTCCGTCGGCTGGACCTCCAGCGAGATGCCCTTGAGGACCTCGAGGCGTCCGAAGCGCTTGTGGACCGCTTCGGCCTTGACCATGGGGTCGCTCACGAGATCCGCCCCGAGGCGTCGACGCGGGCGTGGCGGATCTGCAGGCTGCGCCACGCCCGTCCCAGCAGCGTGTCGGGCCGCTCACGCGACGAGCCGCGCCCGAAGTGGCGTTCGATGAAGAACTGCGCGACGGAGAGCACCGAGGTGACGACGAGATACCAGATGCTCGCCGTCAGGAGCAGCGGGATCTGCTGGTAGTTGACCGCGTAGATCAGCTGCGCGGAGTAGAGCAGCTCGGGGTAGGCGATCACGCTCACGAGCGAGGTCGTCTTGAGCATCGAGATCGTCTCGTTGCCCGTCGGCGGGATGATCACGCGCATCGCCTGGGGCAGCACGATGCGGCGCATCGTCTGCAGGCGCGTCATCCCAAGCGCCGAGGAGGCTTCGGTCTGCCCCTCGTCGACCGAGATGATCCCCGCGCGGACGATCTCCGCCATGTACGCCGCCTCGTTGAGGCCGAGCGCCAGGATCGCCGCGAGGAAGGGGGTGATGATCGAGTTGGCGCTGCCATGCGCGAACTCCGGCCCACCGAACGGGATGCCGATCGAGATCTGCGGATAGAGCGCGGAAATGAAGCTCCAGAACAGGATCTGGACGAGCACGGGGGTGCCGCGGAAGAACCAGATGTAGAACCCGCTGGCGCCGGCCACCAGCGGGTTGGGCGAAAGGCGCATGACCGCCAGGATCACGCCGAGGACGATCCCGATCACCATCGAGACGGCGGTCAGCTCGAGCGTCACGAGCAGGCCGTGGAGGATCCGGCTCGAGAACAGATAGTGGCCCACCGTCCCCCAGCCGAAGCGGGGGTTCGTCGCCACCGAGTGCACGGCGACGACGAGCAGGAACAGCACCACGGCCGCGGCGATCCAGCGGCCGGGGCGGCGAACCGGGATCGCCGTGATGTCCTCAGGCCGCGCGGTTGGCGGGGTCTGCGTGGTGTCGGCGGTGGAGGACAGTGGAGCTGGCTAGCTGGTCGCCCCGTTGATCACAGGGGTGGTGATTGCGCCTGCGGAAATCCCCCACTTGGCGAGGATCTCCTTGTACTTGCCGTTCGCGATCAGGTCCTTGAGCGCCGCGAGGACGGGCTTTGCCAGCCCGCTGTTCTTCCCCATCGCGATGCCGTACGGCGCCGTGCCATAGGGCGTGCCCAACAGCTTGAACTGCCCGCTGGACTTCTTGACCTGGTAGGCGGCCACGGGCGAGTCCGCCATGCCGACGTCGGCGCGGCCGCTGGAGATCGCCAGGTTGGCCCCGTTCTGATCGGGGAAGACCGAGACGTTCACGCCCGGCTTGCCGGCCGCGGTGCACTTCTTGCTCTGGGCGGTGGCGTCGGCCGCCTGGGTCGTGCCCTTCTCGGCCGCGACCTTGTGACCACACAGGTCGGCGAGGCCGGTGATTGCCGGGGCGCCCTGCGCCTTGCCGTAGAACGATGTCCCGGCCGAGAAGTACGTCACGAAGTCCACGGTCTTCTCGCGCTCCTTGGTGTCCGTGAACGAGGACATCCCGAGGTCGTACTTCTTTGCCGCCAGGCCGGGGATGATGCCGTCGAAGGTCTGGTTCTTCACGTCGGCCTTGAGGCCCATGTCGCTCGCGAGCGCCTTCGCGAGGTCGGGGTCCATGCCCTCCACGGTCTTGCCGTCGGGGCCGATGAACTCGTTCGGGGGATAGCTGGCGTCGGCGGCGACGATGAGCGTGCCCTTGGACTTGGTCGCGGCCGGCACCAGAGCGGCCACCTTCGCGTTGGCTCCCGCGCTGGGCGTCGATGCTGTGGACCCCGTGCCGCTGCTGTCGCTGCTGCCACAGGCGGCGACGAACGAACCCGCCAGGAGCACCGCGAGCACCGCGGGAAGGCGCGGACCGGTACGTGACATAGGACCTCCGGTGTGCTGGTCGCTAAGGAACGCCGAGTCGGAAAAAAGCATACGACTGGCAGCCAAAAATCCGGAAACTTTGAGCGGTTGCGGCCTACGGCGCGGAGCCCCCGAACGCCGCCGCGCGCGCGTAGAGCTTGTACAGCGTGAAGTTGGCCGCGAAGGGCTGGCGGCAGTAGCTCTCGAAGAGCGTCGTCGCCTGGGCGTCGGAGAGGACGGTGCCGTAGGCCTTCGTGCGCCGGTGACCGGAGACCGGGCCGCCATAGAACCCATGCAACTCGTCGAGCACGGTCTTGCGGATGTCCGCGCGCGAGACGCTCCATTGCGCGCAGTTGAAGGTCGCCAGGGGGATCGGCGGGGCGCTTGAGGACGCGCCGCCCGGTGCCGCGGTGCTCGCGCTCCCGCAGCCCGCGAGCGCCGCCGCGCAGCCGGCGACGAGCAGCCCGTGCCTCACATGCCTCCCAGCGGCCGGACGAACGGCGCGCACGTCGCGGTGGCGGGGCTGCCCGCGCAGTAGGAGAGGAACGCGCGGCGCTGGCGCTCGCGCAGCGCGGCCGCCTGCGCCTGCCCGGCGCTCGAGCCCGGCTTCGACGGCGTCACGAACCACGCGCAGAGGTCGGGGTTGTAGCCCTGCCCGCTTTCGATCGCCAGCAGGCACGCGGCCAGCTCGCCCTCGTTGGCGGCGTCGCCGGTGCCCATGCTCGAACCCGGGTCCGTGCCGCCCGCGCAGTCGGGCAACGAGCTCGGCGAGCTGGTGATGGAGGCGCCGGCGGCGGCGGTGTTGGCGTACCAGCAGTTGCCCGTGTTCGACGGGAACGCGTCCCACCAGAAGTCCGTCCCGTTGGGCTGTGCGCTGCCGTCCGGCGCGACGCCCATGACGTTGCCGTAGAAGCTGTTGCCATAGGAGGTCGAGACCTTCGCCGGGTCGCAGCCGGTCACAGGCGTCCCGATCACCGGGCCGCAGATCGTGGCGTCGGGGGCCGCGAAGAGCATCGTCCCGCGGCGCCAGTTGTCGTAGAAGCGGTTGTAGCGGACCACGTTGTGGTTGCCGCCGGCGATCCACAGCCCGGTGCCGACCGGCTCGGGCTCGGCGGCGTTGATGCCCGAGCCGTTCTCGTAGACGTTGAAGTTGTTGGAGTAGAAGTTGTTGTGCTCGACGAGGTCGGAGTCCTGGGGGAAGCCGGGATGGCCCGGAGCGGTGAAGACATCGGTCGTGAACCCGAGCGCGTTGTCGTAGAAGTTGTTGTGGTGGATGTAGGTGGCGTTGCCGTCGGTGCCCGAGTAGCCGGCGAGGTTGTGGTGGGAGTCGCAGAGGCGGACTTCCTGGCTGTAGCGGAACTCGGGGTAGTACTTGGTGTCGCGTTCGACGCCGGTGTCGGCGCCGGCGCCGGGGTAGAGCCCCGAGTCGCTGGTTCCGGCGGCCTCGCAGTTCTGCATCAGGCCGTGGTCTTCCACGAACGTGAGCACGCCGTACTCGCCTCCCCAGAAGACCTTGAAGTGATCGAGCAGGTAGCCGTCGGATTCGAGCACGTAGATGTCGTGCTCGCGCGCGTGGCGGACCGTCATGTTGCGCAGCACGAAGCCGTCGGCGCGGTCAACGCGGATGCCGACGTCCTTGACCGCTTCGGGCGGGCCGCCGTTGCCGGACGCGACGCGGCCGGCGTCGACCACGACGTCGTCGGCGCTGACGCCCGAGCCCTCGAGCTGGAGGTTGCAGCGGATGCACGGGCCGAGGTTCGGGATCCCGTGGCGGTCCTCGAGCGGCGGGTTCGGGTCGTCGCCCGTTCCCGGCTCCCTGCCCAGGACCGCGATCAGGTTCTGGTCGTTGGGGCAGTGCGCCTGGTACGCGTAGGAGACGGCGCCGGCCGAGCGTTCGTTGTTGATCTTGTCCTTGGCGCAGGCGGGGTCGTTGGTGGGCTTCGCGCGCGAGTCGGGCTCGGTGTAGAGACCCGGCATGACGACGACACGGTCGTTGTTGCGCGAGGCCGTCACCGCGGACTGGATGTCGTGGTAGCGACAGAGCTTGAAGAGCCTGCCGTTGGTCGCCTTCAGTCGCTTGGCAGCGAGTACGCCGAACCTGCGGTGGTCGGTCGGGCGGATGTCGAAGCCGTGCTTGCGCGCACGCTTGATCGAACCGGCCAGCAGCTTCAGCGAGCCGGGCTGGCAGACGACGCGCGTCGTCCCCGGAAGCTTGCGGTTGAGCGCCGAGGCCAGCGAGCGCGCCTTCGGCACCGCGCCGCCGGTACACGGGGTGATCGAGCAGTCCGGGGCCGGGTCGGGCCAGTAGGCGGCGCGCTCCACGTGGGCGAGTGCCGGAGCGGCGGTCGCGGCGATGGCGATGGTCGCGAGAAGCGCGGTGCGAGAGGTCATTAGAACTCTTTCCGGAGGATCGGCTCACTCGCAGGATTTCACGACCGCGCGGCGACGCGCGCCGGTTGCGGTTTGCCGCCTCAAGGTATGGCCGCGAACGGTCGATTGCATGGCCATGTGGACGACCGCAAACCCGGCGCAGGACGCCGCCGCGTGGGCGGTCCTCGATCGGCTCCCAGAGGCGATCAGCATCATCGGAGCCGACGGCGTGCACCTGCACATGAACGCTGCGGCAGCGGCGATCATCGACGACCTCTCGGCGAGTCATGCCGGCCTGCCGGTCTCCGACGTGACCTGGGACTGCGTCGCGCCGGACGGGACGCCGGTTCCCAACGATCGGCTCCCGGGCGCGATCACCCGGCGCACGGGTGAGGACTGCTCCGACGTCGAGCTCGGCTTTCCGAATGTCGCGGGTGATCTGCGCTGGCTGCGCATCAGCTCGCGGCGTTTCTCCGGCGACGGGCCGCCGTTCGCCGTCGTCGTCTCGTTCACCGACGTCACCGAAGCGCATCGCGAGCTGCGCCAGGCAACCGAGCTGTTCTCGACGGCCTTCTCGGCTGCGCCGATCGGCATGGCGCTCGTGGACCTGGATGGGGGGTGGTTGCGGGTCAACCGCGCGCTGTGCGATCTGGTCGGCTACGCCGAAGCCGACCTGATGCCGCTGACCTTCCAGGACATCACCCATCCCGACGACCTCGACGCCGACCTCGCGCTGCTGAACGACACAGCCGCCGGCAAGCGCGGCGGCTATCAGATGCAAAAGCGCTACCTCCACGCCGACGGGCGCGTCATCTGGGCGCAGCTGTCGGTGTCGCTCGTCAGCGACGAGGCGGGCAAGCCGCTGCACTTCATCAGCCAGATCCAGGACGTCACCGAGCGCCGCAGGCTCGAAGGGCGCCTCCAGCAGCTCGCCGACCACGACCCGCTGACCGGGCTGCTGAACCGTCGCCGCCTCGAGGAGGAACTGGGCCACCAGCTCGCCCGCTGTGGGCGCCATGGCGAGAGCGCGGCGCTGATGATCATGGATCTCGACGGCTTCAAGGCCGTCAACGACACCTACGGGCACGCAACCGGCGACGTGGTGCTGCGCGATGTCGCCGCGGCGCTTGCCAGTCGCTCGCGCGGTAGCGACACGCTCGCGCGCGTGGGCGGCGACGAGTTCGCCGCGATCCTGGTCGGCGTCGATGACGAGCAGGCGCACAGCGTCGCGGCCGGGCTGGCCGGTTCGGCCGCCGCCGGCGGGGCGGATCATGGGGTGACGGCCAGTGTGGGAGTCGCCGCGCTCATGCCCGAAGACACCGTCGACGGCGCGCTCGCCCGTGCTGACCGCGCGATGTACGCCGCCAAGCGCGCGCGCGATTGCGCGACCTGAGGGGCTCTGGCTCTGGGCTACCCGGCCGCCATCTCGTCGGCTGCGTCCTGCAGCTCGCCGGCCAAGCCGACGAGCGTGGCGCAGCCCCGCGAGATCATGGCCTCGAACCGCGTCTCGGCGCTCGTGCCGGCGGCCGCGCCGCGCGCACGGTTGAGCCGCACCGCGATCGCCCGGACCTCGTCGCCGTATGCCCGCAGCTCGGTCGCGGGGTCGATGGCGGGGGTCACCGGGGCTTCGGCCTCGGCCGGCGGCTCCTCCTCCACCGCGGGTGGGGGCGCAGCCGGCTCCGGCTCGGCCTCCACCACGCTGTCGGCTTCGTACTCGTGCGCGGCGCCTGCACCTGATGCGCTCCAGCTCGACGCCTCTTCCTCGACGACATCCGCGGGTGCCGGCGGCTCCGGCTCGTACTCGTGGGCGGCGCCTGCGCCCGACGCGCTCCAGCTCGACGGCTCTTCCTCGACGGGCTCGTCAGGCTCGACCGGCGGCGCTGGCGGCGCGGGCGCCTCGTCAACGGGTTCATCGGCGGGTGGGGGTTCGGGCGGCGGCTGGTCGGCCGGCGCGGGTCCGCTCGCCGGAGGCGGCGGAACGGAACCGCTCGTGTCCCAGGGCTCGCGGCCAGTCTGAGGGCGCTCATCGCTCATGTCCGCGAATATCTCAGACGGGTAGGCCGGATCCGTTCACGCGAGGGGTAGGCTCAGGCCGGTGAGCGCGTTCGAGCTGGAGGTGTTCGAGCGGTCGGGAGACCGCCTCCGGGTCGCCGGCCGCTGGTCGGACGTGCGCGGCATGCGCTTCATGCGCCCATCGCTCACCGTCGGCGGGCGCCGCATCCTCGCTGTGCTCGACCACAAGCCGTGGGCGCCGGAGGAGGGACAGCGCTGGATCGCGGAGTTCCCCTGGGACGGCGATCCCGACGACGTCGACCTCGAGCTGGCCGAGCTGGCCGTGGCGCCGAGCGTCGCCGTCCTGCTCGCCGCGCCCGGCGTGCCCGTCGCGGCGAAGGAGCCCACGCCGGACCCGCGCCTGGTCGAGGACGAGCGTCGCCGCCGGTCACAGGCGGAGATCAACTTCCTGCGCGAGCAGATCGACCTGCTCACCGAACGCCTCGCGGAGACCGAGCGCGAGCGCGACGAGGCGCGCGCGCAGGTCGATCGCGACGGCGACGCCGCCAGCGACCTCGACGCCGAGCGCAGCCAGGGCGATGTGGCCCGCGCAGAGCTCGACGCCGCCCGCGCCCAGCGCGATGCCGCGAGGAGCGAGCTCGAGACCGCGCGCAAGCGGCTCGCCACGGCGCAGGCCGAGCTCGACCCCACCCGCGCCGAGCGCGACGCAGCCGTGCGCGAGCTGGCGGAGCTCCGGTCCGAGATCGCCGCCACGCCGGCCCCCGAGCCGCCCGCGCAGACAGCGGCTCCGCTTGGCGCGGTTGCGCCACACTCGCCGCGGCACCCCGCCCAGCACGCCTTCGGTGACCTCGACCTGTGGGTGCCGCGAATCGCACTCGGCGTCTTCGCGATCTGCGTGCTCGTACTGCTGGTCGGCTTGCTGAAGATCCTCTAGGGGGTCAAGTCTTTCATTGCCGCATTTTGCCGCGTGGGGTCAAGTCTTTCATTGCCACATGTCGCCGCTTGGGGCGAGTCGCGGGGCCGTCAGTTCGGGCGATCGCGTAGCGCGAAGCCTGGTTTGGGCATCGAGGGAAGACAGGCGGCAAGCGGCGGGGACCTGGGCTCCTTTGTGCGCGCTATCCGCGAGGTAGAGGACCCACGTCACAGACCGCGTTGCGCGCCACCCACCTCCCCGCTCCGCGCGCAAAGCGTGCAAATGTGGCAACGAAAGACTTGACCCCAACCGTGCGAATGTGGCAATGAAAGACTTGACCCCCGGTTGGTGACCCCCGGTTAGGCGACCGCGATCCGGCCGCCGCGGGATGGCGCGAAGGTGATGGCCCGCCGCACGACGCCCTCGCCCGGGCGCCGGGTCGGCTGCAACGTGACGCGCTCGAGCAGGGTGGCGAGCACGATCCGCATCTCCAGCAGCGCGAAGCTCGCGCCCAGGCAGCGGCGCACGCCACCGCCGAACGGGATCCACTCGTAGGTGCCGTAGCTGCGCTCGAGGAAGCGCTCGGGCCGGAAGGTCAACGGGTCGGGGTAGAGGTCCGGACGGCGGTGCAGCAGGTAGATCGAGGGGCCGATGTGCACGCCCTCCGGGAGGTTCCAACCGCCGAACGTCATCGGCGCCTGGAGCTGGCGGACGACCGCCGGCACGACCGGTCGCAGGCGCAGCGTCTCCTTGATCGTCGCGTCGAGCAGCTCGTCGCCTCCTGCGCGCTGCTCGGCGACGACCGCCGCGAGCGCAGCGGGGTGGCGGACGAGGCGCTCGAGCGTCCACGCCAGCGCGGTCGCGGTCGTCTCGTGGCCGGCAACGAGCAGCGTCATGAGCTCGTCGCGCAACTCGTCGTCCGACAGCGCTCGGCCGTCCTCGTCGCGTGCGGCGAGCAGCATTGACAGCACGTCGTCGCGGTCTGCTGCCGCCGGGTCGGCGCGGCGCGCCTCGATCTCGGCGTGCAGCAGCGCGTCCGCGCGCCGGCGCGCGGCGACGAACCGCGCCCATGGGCTGCGCGGTCCCGAGCGCCCGGCGGTCAGCGCAAGCGACAGCACGCGCCGGCGGCTGGCGACCATGTCCAGCAGCTCGCGCAGCGGCGTGCCGACCTCGCGCAGTCGCTCGGGCTCGGTGATGCCGAAGACTGCGCGCAGGATCACCTCGAGCGTGACGGCCTGCATGCTCGGCAGCACGTCGAAGCGCCGGCCGCGCGGCCACTCGGAGATCGCGCGCTCAGCCGCGGCGCGCATGACGTCGGCGTACAGGCGCATGCGCTCGCCATGGAACGCGGGCAGCATCAGCCTGCGTTGGCGTAGATGCTCGGGCCCGTCGAGCAGCAGCACCGAGCGCGAGCCCAGGATCGGCTGCAGCACGACGTTGCCGGCGCCGGCGTGCAGGAGGTTCGGGTCGCCGGTGAAGACCTCGCGCACCGTCTGCGGGTCGGACGTGACGACAATCCAGCGCCCGGGCTGCGGGCGCAGCGTGAAGAAGTCCCCGCTGCGCTCCTGGCAGGCGTCCAGGAAGCGCGTCGGCCACAGGACGAAGCCGACGCCCATGTTCACGCGCCCGAGATCGGGGCGCGGCGGTAGGCCGAGGGGAACTTCCATACTGAATGGAGCCTACGGGTGGTATTTCTGAAGGGTGCCGCCCGCATCGCTGCAGACGCTCGTCGGCCGCTTTGACGCCGCGTTGCTGCCACTCAAGCACGAGGTGCGCGTGCGGCTGGTGGTCGACGACGACGGCTCATGGGACGCGGTGCTGAGCCCCGGCGGCGCGCGGCTCGAGGAAAAGCGCGGCGACGCCGACGCGCGGCTCACGGCCGACCGGGCCACCTGGGGCCGCATCGCGCGCGACGTGCGCGGCGGCATGGACGCCTTTCGCAGCCGGCGCCTGACGGTCCGGAAGAACCTGCACCTTGGCGTCGGATTCCTCGCTGCGACGAGCGCGATGACCGAGCCCGGGCGCCTGCGCTTCCAGACGGTCGCGACGAAGCGCCACGACCTGTCAGTGCTCGAGGCCGGCACCGGCCCCGCGGTCGTCACCCTCCACGGCCTGGGTGCGACGAAGGCGTCCTTCCTGCCGACGGTCGCCGCGCTGGCGCCCCAGTTCCGCGTCATCGCCGTCGACCTTCCGGGCTTCGGCGACTCCGACAAGCCCGTCGGCGCGCCCTACGACGCCCGCTACTTCGCCGAGGCCGCCGTGGAGCTGCTGGACGCACTCGGCCTCGATCGCGCGCACGTCGTCGGCAACAGCCTCGGCGGCCGCGTCGCGTTGGAGCTGGGGCTGCGCGCGCCCGAGCGCGTGGGGCGCCTCGCGCTGCTGGCGCCGTCGATGGCGTGGCGGCGCGCGCGCCCGTGGGCGCCGATGCTGCGCCTCGTGCGGCCCGAGCTGGGCGTGCTGCCCCACGCGCCGCGGGCCGTGGTCGAGCGCCTCGTCGACCGCCTGATCCCGGCCGCGCGCGATGGCTGGGCCGCCGCTGGCATCGACGAGTTCCTGCGCAGCTTCGAGACCCCGCGCGGGCGCGCCGCCTTCTATGCCGCCGCGCGCCAGATCTACCTCGAAGAGCCCGAAGGCGAGAACGGCTTCTGGCCGCGGCTGCGCACGCTCTCGGTCGACTCGCTGTGGGTATGGGGCCGCCGCGACCAGCTGGTCCCGCTCGCCTTCGCGCGCCATGTGACCGACGCGCTGCCGCGGGCGAGCCACCTCGAGCTGGACTGCGGCCACGTGCCGCAGCTCGAGCTCCCGCGCGAGACCCACGCGGCGATCGCGCGGTTCTTCGGCGTAGTCTGACCGTCCCCATGGGACCGCTTCTCCCCGATGACGGTCCCAATGGCGCGCGTCTGCGCCGGCGCGCGCGCGGCATCGCGATCGAGACGCTCGCGCTGCTTGCGGTCACGATGCTCTTCCCGGTGCTGCTGTTGGCCGCCGCGGTCGTCGACCTTTCGCTGTGGGTCGCGCGCCGCAAGCCGTGGATGGGCGTGCGCCTCGTCGCGCTGGCCTGGTGGTTCCTCGCGGGCGAGCTGCGCGGCATCGTGATGCTCTGCGCCATCGGCCTGCGCTCGCTGGGCCGCGACACGCCGCGGCGCCGGCGCTCGGTCTACCACCTGCGCCAGTCCTGGTGCGCCGGGCACCTCGCCGGCGTGATGCGCCTGTTCGGCATGACGATGGAGATCGAAGGCCTGGAGCTGGCGGGGCCGGGGCCCGAGGTCGTCCTGATCCGCCACGCGAGCATCATCGACAACGCGCTGCCCGATGCTGTGCTCGGCCGCGCCCACGACGTCGGGCTGCGCTTTGTGATCAAGCGCGAGCTGCGGATGCTGCCGACGATCGACATCGGCGGGCGCTGGGTGCCGACGAACTTCGTGCGCCGCGGCTCGGGCGACACCGACGGCGAGCTGGCGAACCTGCGCAAGCTCGCGGTCGGCCTCGCGCCCGACGAGGGCATCCTCATCTACCCCGAGGGCACGCGGCACACCGCCGAGAAGCTCGCCAGGGCACAGGCCGTCATCGCCGAGCGCCAGCCCGACGTCGGCGTGCTCGCAGCGGGGCTGCGCAACCTGCTGCCGCCCCGGCTGGGCGGCACGCTTGCGCTGCTCGAGGAGGCGCGCGGCGCCGACGTCGTCATCTGCGGCCACGTGGGCCTCGACGGGTTCGAGTTCATCAGCGACATCTGGGGCGGCGGGCTGATCGGGACGACCGTGCGCGTGCGCTTCTGGCGCCACGCCGCGGACACCGTGCCGGCCGAGCGCGCCGCCCTGACCAGATGGCTCTACGCCCGCTGGCAGGAGCTCGACGACTGGGTCGGCGAGCAGCACGCGACGAGCGGTTGCGCGCGCGGCGCAAAGGCCGCCTGAGCAGCTCTCAGAAGCCTCTCAGCCTCCTGCCGGTCCGCCCCGAGGGTGGCGCTCCACAGTGGTTGCAATGCAACCAACCACCACGGAGGTGCTCCCGGTGTCCCAAGTCATTCGCATAACCACAACGGGCGTCCCAACGCTCGCCGGCGTGGCGACGCTCAAACCACCACAGGGGCGGCCAGCGCGCCCGCCCGGAACGCCGCCGGGCAGCGGCCGCCTGGCGCCCCGGCCGGCCGCCGCGTCCGCGCCGAAGGCAAGCAGGAAGAGGCGCTTGACGCGACCGTGGGCGCGCGGGTGAGGCGGCGCCATTCGCCGAGGTCTCCGGCGGGACAGTCAACCGAGGTCCGTGCCGCGGCGCCCGCCATCCTGGCGGGCGTCGCGGCGTTTGCCGTGGGCCGCCGCGCCGAGGGCACGCCATGAGCCTGCCTCCCAGCAAGCTCTCAGCTAGCCCTCACGGCCCCCCAAGGGCGGGGACCCAAGCTGCGGGCATGACAACCGCGCTCACTCCCACCGCGCCTGACATGCGCATCGCCGCCAGCGCGCCGGACGTCGACATCGTCGTCCCTGTCTTCAACGAGCAGGCAGCGCTCGCGGCGAGCATCCGCAGGCTCCATGCCTTTCTCGAGGACGGCTTTCCGTTCCGCTGGCGCATCCTCATCGCCGACAACGCGAGCACGGACGCGACGCCCGCCGTCGCCGCCGCGCTGGCGGCCGAGCTTCCCGGCGTCGCGGTCCTGCGCCTCGAGGAGAAGGGCCGCGGGCGGGCGCTGCGCGCCGCCTGGGCTCAGTCGCCCGCGGACGTGGTCGCCTACATGGACGTCGATCTCTCGACCGACCTGCGCGGGCTGCTCCCGCTGGTGGCGCCACTGT